>CAKQNH010000121.1 GCA_934255105.1 uncultured Pirellulaceae bacterium | reverse complement strand
GGCTCATGCCGATCGTGTAGGCATCGGGGAAGCACAAACACAACCTACCCGCGACTTCGTCGGACCGCTTAACGACGATATTTCGCTCGCCGCCAATATATTGTGCGGGCATCTTGACCTTGGCCAAAACGTGACGCACCAGATGGTCTTTGAGGGCTGTATTAATCATTGCTAGCCTTCGAGGTCGGCGGCGTGGGGAAATGCGCTGGGCTGAATAGCTCAGTTTAAACTAATTGTACGGTGGCTGTAGTGGTAGTGGTTCCCTGCCTGCAGCCTACAAGCCATTTCGGGGTTGGTATATATAGAAACAAAGACGCCCGCTCGAAGTCGAACGGGCGTCCCAGCAGGGAAAGGCACAGTTTGCCGAAGCGGAAGTCGCCAGGAGTTTCGGGCATTCGGCGCTGCCGGACCAAAGTCTTGGCGACTTCGGTTGCGAATTGCAAAGCTCGGTCGATAGCTCACTGCGGCTGATCGGTCGCGCTTACAGCACTGATGGCTGGCAGGTTCTGGAGCGGCAGTTGAGCTTCGTAGTCCAGCGATTTCAAAAACCACTTAGCCGACGAGTATTGGCTGAGCGTGACGGTTTTAATATTCGACTTAAGCAACATTTTCATGGCATCGATCAGCGAAGCTAGCTCACGCTGAGAGGGGCTACCGTCGCCGCTGTTGTCGGGAGCACGATTGGAAAAAAGCACATCCACCCGCTCGCGAAATGGCCGGTACTCGTCGGTTCGCAGAATATGCGGCCACACCAATTGGCCGGTGATTGGGTCGAATTGGTCTGGCTTGAGTCGGTCGGGAAGCGAGGCTTCGGTCACGCGTTGCCATTCCTCCTTCGTCGGCGCGCGAGGACGATAGCGCTCGCGATACTGCTGAACTAATTCGCGATTCTGGAGCGTGTTGCGGATATAAGTGTTCTGGTTTTCGATCGCTTGCCGATTCGCCTCTTGCAGGTTGACCGCTGCGATAGAATTCAGGTAATTGGCTTGCCCGACGGACTGAATCGCCGCCGCTGCGCCGCGTAGATAACCTTCTTGCAGCGTGCTGGAATGCCCCACGTAGCTCCAGTTTACAATTGGAGGTGCGACTGGACCTACCGGGGCTACGGCCGGACCGCCTTGGGCAAACGCCCATGTGCCGTCGCAGATCGTCAGCAAGGCTGCGAAGCAACTTGCGTAGACAATTCTCATAACTTCTCTCCCATAATAAGCGCCTGCTAGCTAACAGTGCCTGCATACCCTTCGGTGTGCTATTTGCGTGCCAAAACGACCTGCCATTAGCGTTAAGCGGACCGCATGATAGAAAATTCAAACAAATTATTGCCTGACGGGTGGTTTTAGGAGGAACTAATGGAGACGACGATAAGCAAAAAGCGGTGCAAACTGATACGATAGTTGACGCAATTGATTCGTTTTGAGACAGGCTTCTCAGTTTGGGTCCGCCTCGACCGGGTGGGATGCCTTGTGTCACGGAAGTCGCCAAGACTTTCGGTGAATGGTAGCGGAAGTCGCCAAGACTTTCGGCGATGTCTGTCTTTTGCACTGTGGGTCGAAACTCTTGGCCATTTCCGCTACGGGCTTCGGCAATGTGTTATATGGTTTGTGGGTGGAAACTCTTGGCGAGTTCCGCTACAGCCGGCAACGGCTGTGGTATGAGTGGATGTGGCAAGGCGAATATTATGATTCCGTACTCTACCGACGCGCCGCTCTACCACTGGCCCATCGCTACAGGTGCGCTAATTTTGGTCAATACGCTGCTGTTCTTTGCGGTTCCCAGCAGCCAGCTCCAATCGCATGCGTCACGAGCTGAGCGGCGTAATCCGGCCGCAGCATTCAACCCGTTCGCACCGCCGGAGCGGGACGAGGCTGAGCAAGCCGCGCAGGACGCCGATTGGAGAGCTGACGCATTTCGCATCGTCGAAGAGCCGCCGCCAGTTGCCGGAGAAGGTGACGACTCAGTCGCGGATGTGGCTGCCAATGCTGGCCAATTGCCAGCCAGCTTGGCTCAGAGGAAGCCGGCCACGCAAGCTGAACCGAGCGTTCCCCGCAGTCGCCAGTCGTCTCGTGCGACGTTAACGCTGGCGCTCGAGCATGGCGTGGGAATCAAACCGTGGCAGTGGATCAGCAGTCTGTTTTTGCACGCCGGTTTCATCCAGTTACTACTGAATTTGCTTGCCTTGTGGGCCTTTGGTTTGATCGTCGAGGGCAAAGTCGGTGCGCGAGTGCTGCTGGGGATCTACTTGGGGATCGGCATTGCGCAAGCCGCGTTGGAGCAGACGTTGACGCTGTGGGCACAGCCGTCGGTTTCCATGGGTGCTAATGCCGCGCTGTTGGGACTGCTTGGCGTGGCTGTCGTGTGGGCCCCGCGCAATGAGTTTGACGTATTTTGGGCATTCGGAGTGCGCGGGGGATCAATCGAGATTCCTGTGCTGATGTTCGGCTTCATCCAAATGGCAATGGAGTTGATCGGAGTCGCTTCCGGCGGGTTCAGCATCACCAGTAGCCTCATGCATTTAGTCGGCTTGGCCATGGGGCTAGCAGTCGGCGCGATTTGGCTCCGCCGTGGATGGGTGGACTGTGAGGGTTGGGATTTGGTCAGTGTGTGGCACGGCCGAGAGACCGGCATAGCTCGCGACGAGCAACTGGAAGCCGAGGCGCGAGCGCTTGTGCGGGCCAGCGTGGGCGATCGCGATCGCAGAACAGCCAGAGCCGCAGCACAACCGGTGGCAACTTCGTCGCCTGCGCCTTCACGACGAGCAAGTGTACCCCCGCAGGCTGCAGCTAAAACGTTGCCAAAGGTCGCTCGCAGATCAAAGCCAAACAAGGCTGCTCCATCGACACCGGAAGCGCCGCTGCCTCTCAGCCAACAACGTCTGCAAGTAGTCGAGCGAGCGATCGCCGAAGGCAACGTGCCGGTCGCGCTCAAACTGTACGATAAATTGCAAGTCAGCCACCCCGAGACGAAGCTGCCACAAGCCTCGCTGTTTGGGCTAATCAAGCTACTGTTGAAAGCCAAGGACTATCAGCGGGCCATACCGCTTTTGCGCGCACACATCGAAACGTTTTCTGAACAGCGGATATCACTTCAATTTAATTTGGCGCAGTTGCTAATCTACTTGCAGCGGCCGCGCAAAGGTTTAGAGGTCTTGCGCACTATGCAGCCGGACGGGCTCGACTCCGCCCAGCGAGCTACTTGGCAAAATTTGGCCCAGCACGCCCAGCATCAGATCGACGAAGGCATTCTGGAAGTCGGTGAATAATTCCCGCGATTCCCAGCCCGGAGGGCGGCATATTATTGCCGGTGGCGTGAGCCACCGGACATGGAGATATGCCGGACAGCCCGGAGGGCGACACACGATACCGGAAGGTGCTCGCCGAGAATGATATCCGCTGAGCGTTAGGTTGCGCAGGAATTGAGGAGTCTATGCGAGTTGGATTGATTCATGTGTCGCCCTCCGGGCTGGCCATTGACCCCGCTGAAAACCGGTGGCTGACGCCACCGGCAAAGATGTGGCGCCCTCCGGGCTAAGAGGCCACTTATCAGCCGAGGAGAGCTGGAAAATTATCAGCCGAGGAGAGCTAGAAAATTATCAGCCGAGGAGAGCTGGAAAACTAGCCAATTAATTTCGGGCAACACCTACCGGCCGATTTGCTTTAGCAACTCGTCTGCGCCGTAGATCTTATCTAATACTTCCAGCATGGCTGCGACGTGCACGGACACCGCACGTCCCTGCGCTTCGCTGTGGTAGAAATCAGCGGTCAAGCTTTGAATGTTGCCGTCAAAGATGATACCTACTAAACGACCTGCGCGGTCGACCACAGGTGACCCCGAATTGCCGCCGATAATATCAGCCGTGCAGACGAAGTTAAGCGGCGTGTCGAGATCGAGTTTGTCTTTTTTAGCGGTCCAGCTATCGGGTAGCACCCAGTCCTCTAACCGCTGGTGTGCCTGCTCGTGTTCAAAAGCACCCCCCAGCGTAGTGCGCGGTGGAATCGACTGTCCCTCCTCTTCGTAGCCTTTCACAAGTCCAAAGGCCAAGCGCAGTGTGAAAGTCGCATCGGGGTAGACCGTGTCACCTTCGGCGGCGAATTTGGCTTCGGTAATTTTGGCGTACGCCTGTCGCTCGCGCTCGTCGAGCTCTTCGGTGATCTGCCGCAGTGCGCGGTACTCGGGTTCCAGGATCTTGGCCAGCTCGATCAGTGCATCGGCGCTGTCTGCGATGCCGGCCTGACCAGCATTGGCGAGTTCACGTCGGGCTTCGACTGAAAACAAGTTGGTGTTTGTGATCAGCTCGGCTGCGCGCTCGCGCGGGCCTTTACCGGCTAACACCTGCTGCACCAGTTCGTCGCTGCCCCCACGCGTTTCAGTGAAGCGGGCCAGTTCGTCGGCGAGTTGCACGCGCTCGAGATCTTCATACAGCGGAGCTGGGGAGAACAGGCTTTGTTCGAGCGACTGGCGATTCGAATCGCGATACTCACGCAGACGATCCTGGCTGGGTTTAGTGTCTTCGGTCGCCATCAATACGAGCTCTTCGGCAATGCTGTACAATCCGCTGCGCAGGCTGCCGCTACGATCCAACAGGGCCACGCGGTCTTGCTGGACTTGAGCGATGGTCTCCCAGGGAGTCAGGTCGCTAACTGTGGACTTGAGCTGCGATTCGAATTTAGTTTTATCGACTAGGAAGCTGGGGTTTTGCAGGCCCGCCAACACGCCAGTGTAGGCCTTGCGTGAATTTTGAATGCTGAACAGATCGTCGTGCCCACGCCGCGCCTGCTCGGGACCATTGAGTCCATACTGCTGCAGCAAGATCTCTTTGCGGCGCAGTAGGTCTAGCACTCGCGGCATGCGATAGTCGCGCTGATACTCGAGGGCGGCTGTTGTCAAAATGCGCTGCGTTCTCCCCGGATTGCCTGAGACGAAGACCAAGTCGCCAGCCTGCGCACCCGCGGGATTGACCTCCAGGAAATGCTCCAACTGTGCCGGTTTACCATCTTCGTAAACGCGAAAGATGGTGACATCCAGACAGTAGCGCGGGTACTCGAAGTTGTCCGCATCGCCGCCAAAGAAAGCCGCCTTGGCCTCCGGTGCCCACACCAACCGCACATCGGTGTAGCGCTTGTAGCGGTACAGATGATAGCGTCCGCCGCCGTACAGGGTCACCACGTCGCTGCGCAGGCCCGTCGCCTGATTGGACTCCTGCTCGATCTTAGCCATCGCGGCGCGGCGCGCCGCGGAGGCTTCTGTCGCACTCAGCTCTGCAGGCACCGCCGCAGTGACTCGCTGGGTGACATCTTCAATCGATACCAATTGATTGAGCTCCAGGTCCGGAGCGGGCAGCTCATCGGCTAATGTTTTAGCGTAGTAGCCGTCGTTGGCTAGGTTCCGTTCGGGGGTCGACAGTTTGTAGAGCGTATCGGAAGCCACGTGATGATTGGTCAGCACCAGTCCATTGCTGGAGATGAAGGAGGCTGAGCCGCCAGAATTGAACCGCACGCTCGAGAGCATCAAGTGCTCGGACCACTGTTCGGTTACCGTGAAGTCGTGTTGCTGTTTGAGTTGCTGAGTGGGCAACGCATTGAACAACCACATGCCTTCATCGGCGATGGCGCTGTAGCAGAATAGCGTTTGAGCACACAAGGCAAGAGTTAGCGTACGCATGTAAGGGAGCTCCAGCAGGTGAGTATAGATCGTGGCTGCTCGGCGACGGGGCAATTCGCTGTGGGGGTTCATTGCCGCGCCCGATCCGAGTTATAGTTTTTCATCAGTCCGAGTAAAAAGCGTAGCAAGATAAACGCTTGTGGGCCAGAGTGGGCCAAGGAGGAGCTTTCTACGAATTGCGAAAACTCGGTGACGACTGGCGGGAGTCGGTACAATGAACGCTGCCCGATTTTGCATAGGCATCAACCAATTACTGATTGCGATCCTTCCATGGCCCATCGACTTGCCACCTTCGGCGCGTGCTCAGCTAGACAGGTTTTTGACCTATGAACGACCCGCCCGTAGTTTCCAAAGCCAATCTAAATTTGCCTGAAAACATCAGGGGGTCCGCTGTGCGGCCCAAGTGGGGCGGGCTGCTAGACAGTCGCCCAGCCATCTTGGCGCTGCTGTTTTTTGTGACGGGTTTTTTCGGTATCCCGCTGTTGTGGATGAGCGACAGTTTTTCGCGCACCGAAAAAATCGCGTGGTCGATCGTGGTTAGCGTCTACACCCTGCTTTTGATTGGCGCGACCGTCGCTATTTGCTGGTGGGCCTACGTGGAAGTTAGCCAACTGCTAAATAGTTTGTAGGCTCGTTACGAGCCTACAGCAGCGCCCGCGCCGTAACTCGCGGTGCTCGTTACGAGCCTACTCCTTCACTCACTAATTCGGCACTGCTACGCGGCGTAGCGGCGCTGGTGACTGGTCGGCTCGTTCTCGCCGTGATAGACGCGCAGCAATTGTTGGTTGCCGTTGCCGCTGAATTGCTGGCGGGCATGGTTCAAACGGAGCTGGGTGCGACGTATTGTGCTGGCATCGCGCAGACCGGCTGACCAAGCTAGCGCAGAGAGCACGCGTCCTTGAAGACAGCCGCTCAATAGACTGCTAATCGAGTTACCCAGACCGGGCGTGACTAAGCCGTGGGCAGCAGCTAGGCTGGCCAACTGCTTCCAGGCCGCCGAGGAGAGTCGCCGCGATTGGCCAGAGTCGTTGACGGCAGCTAGCGAGTCGTCTCGCAGGCAGTTGAAACCGAGCGCGCGCAACGCCAAGGCGAGCTCGACATCGGCAGTGTGTTCGTCGAGCGCGTCGTTCCAGCCGCCGAGTGCCAGCAGCACCTTGCGGCGGTAGAAGCCGCAGGCGAGCAGCGGGCCGATGCAGTCACCGCGGCCGCTAGTCAATTCCACTCGGCCCGATTGAGCCATCCCTGGGCGCAGCAGCCGTGCATCGATGCCATGCGCTGAGGCGCGGCGGGACGATGGATTGCGGGTGGATGCGATCGGGACGGCAACGGCGGCGGTCTCCTCGCCGAGCAACCTGTTCAGGGGCGACTCACTCCAGTCCGCCGAGACGGTATGGCCGTCGAGCAGCACGCAGACTGCGGGTGAACAGGAGGCCATTAAGCCAGCATTGAGCAGTTGAAGCGTGTTGCTCGCTGGCTGCTCAGCGATGAAGATCACTTCATCGTCGAGGCGGTACGGATCGCTGTAGGAGCCGTCGTGTACGACGATGATCTCGCTATCGTCCGGACGGTTCTCCAGCACAGACAGCAGCGTCGCTTCGAGCCGAGCGTCGTGGTGGCGATGGGGAACGATGATGGACAGACGTGGCACAGAGTTCTCCTCCTGGGCTGGCAAAGCTGGCCAATTAAAGGAGGGGCTACGCACATACAAAGTGTCGTATGGCAGCGACCCTCCCTGGAAAGATACGAAGCAGGGCCTGTGCCTACCTCGTCTGCTTCCCTGCATAAACTGTCACAACTGAGAGATCGGACCAATCGCTCGCGAAAAACCAGCCAATTGTGCGTGCAATCGCTGAAAAGCGGCTAGGTGTATGGATTGTTCGGGCGGGTAGGCACTCGCCCCCGGCAGCCGCCACCGCAAAGTTCAAGAAATTGTGAACTTTTACTTGCCTTCGGGGTCTATAGGAGGAATAATAGAGGTGTCTGGAGCGTTCGATATGTCCAGATGACTTTCCGACGTCGCGATAACGCATTGCGACTGGCATGTTTCAGACTCGCTTTTAAACCCTCTTGGCTGAATTAGGTGGTTTGGAGCGAGCGGACCCTGTAGCGAAAGAGAGGTGATTGCGTGAGTAGTAGTTGTACCAGCCATTGGGGTGCTTCCCCGTAGGCAGCCGGCGGGCTGCGACTGGCAGTCATCCCAGCTCGTGCAGATCACTCAAGCACGAGTATCGAAACGGCGGGCGTGGACACCACTTTGTTGTCCCCGCCCGTTTTTTTTGGGTAGAACAATCGTCCCCGATCATTTCTTTGCTGTAGAACGATCGTCCAAATCGTTTCTTTTGCTGTAGAACGATTGTCCCCAATCGTTTCTTTTGCTGTAGAACGATTGTCCCCAATCGTTGCTGGAAGCAATACGAACGATTGCTCTACTTGTCTGCGGCCCCACCCCTCTGCGGGTCTCTACTTCTCTGCCATCTCTACGATCTCTGCGTTTAGTAAATAGGCGACGATGACTGAGACTCGATACCGATTTTTTCTGCCTTCATCTTGCTCTTGCCGGCCCCCCGGAGATTCTACAAGCTGGGAGCTTGAACGACCTAATCGCTGCTCAACCTGCGGCCAACGAGTTCGAGAATCAATGTTCCAATGAGGGCAGCGATCGCTAGGGCAATCACCAGCGGCAAACTCGCACTGCTCGTCGCCGGCCACAAATGCTCGAAGACTTGCTCTTTGAACGGCAATTGAGCCGACTCGGCGGTTACTCGCTGAAACGGCCAGATCTTGTACAGCGAGCCGAGCATCAGGCCCACTAGAAAGGCCATGGTGGCATCGTGTCGATGCGCGAGCAGCCACTTGAGCACATGGCTGAAAGCTAGCAATCCAACCAGGCAACCACTGCAAAAAGCGGCGATAACCAGCAAACCCTGCGAAGTGAATTCCAACCGCGGTAAGCCCTTGAGCAATTCGGTTATCGGATGGTAGAGTCCCAACAGTAGCAGCACGAAAGCACCACTGATCCCCGGTAAAATCATGGCGCAAATAGCTACTGTGGCCGCTAGGAAGGCGTTCAGCGGGGTCAATTCTGCATGGCTAGGGGTTAGTAGGCAGATTTGCCAGGCTATCAATGCGCCCACGATTAACAGTCCTAGGTGGATTGCCCCCCATTTTTTCAAGCGCCGTGCCACAAGGTAGCTTGAGCCCAGAATCAGTCCGCAAAAGACGGCGTAGGTGTAGGCCTGCTGATGCTCCAGCAAATAGTGCATCAACGATGCCAAGCCGATGATGCCCGTGGCGATCCCCAGCAGCAGTCCCAGCAGAAATCGAAAATCCAGATAAGTCGCCGCTTGTGTAAAGTGGCCGCGGCGGACCAATCCCAGCAGAGTCACATCGACATGGCTAATTGCGGTCACCAAACGCTGGTAGTGTCCTAGGATCAAGGCCATTGTCCCCCCGGAAACTCCTGGCACAATGTCGGCCGCCCCCATGCACAGCCCGCGCGCCCAATTGATGAGATCGCTGGAAAATCCGGTACTTTTGTCAGACATGGAACAAACTCAATGGAGCGCAGCAGATTGCAAGTCAAAACAGCGGACTTAGCAGCCAAAATGGCTTAGTAGCAAACATAATTGGCCGCAGTCGTTAAGACTAGGTCATCCACCGCGATACTCTGAAACAAAGACTCGAGAAAGCCTGTGAACGATTATTTAGCCGCTTTGATCATCGGCGTGATCGAAGGATTGACCGAATTCCTACCCGTCAGTTCGACTGCTCACATCCGCATCACTCAAGAACTCTTAACTCTGCCGCTGGATGATAGCTATTGGAAGATGTTTGCCATCGTGATCCAGTTGGGTGCTATTCTCTCGGTGCTGGTTTACTTTCGCAGCCGTATTGCCGGC
>CAKQNH010000120.1 GCA_934255105.1 uncultured Pirellulaceae bacterium | reverse complement strand
GGGTAGGATGTGTCGCCCTCCGGGCTTTTCGGTCTATTTCCATCGGTCCGGTGGCTGACGCCACCGGCCAAGATATGCCGCCCTCCGGGCTGAGACCAAGCCTAATGACTAATGACTAATGACTAATGACTAATGACTAAGAACTAAGAACTAAGAACTAAGAACTCCTAATTCTGGTCGTTGTAAACCAACGTACCCTCTTCTTTGATAACAGCCACCGGCCAATTGGCGGTAGTCAACTGCGTACGCACAATCTGTGTACCGGCCTGATTGTGTTGGACTTGGAAGCGATAAGTAAATTGGTCTTTGTTGCGCATCTCAGGAATGGGCTCAAAGATTATCTGACTCCCTTCGGCTCGGTAATTGACCTGCGCATCGACGTTGACCAATTGCGATCCACTGGGCAATTGGACCACCAAGCGCACGTCTTTGTCCGATTTATTGCCGACGTTGGAGATCTGTACCGAGTAGGTCGAAGTAGCACCTATCTCAATCGTGCCATTGTCTTGGCCAATCGTGTAAACCAGATCAGCCAAGCCTTCGACAGCCACCGTCCCTTTCGCTTCGGCCTTGAGCCCCAGATCACCGGAGGCAGCGAAAGCGATCGCCTGCGGGCCCAGTTCTACCGGCAGAACGGTCACTTCCATCGGTGCGGTTTGACCGGCCGGCAGCTCATACAATCCCCAACTCACAGTGTGCTGAGCCGGGTCGTAAGCACCTTGATTATTGGCCGAATTATATTTCAGCCCCGCAGGCAGATGGACTACGAAATCCAAATTGCTCGCCGCCGCTGTGCCGGTATTTTTGACGTTGATGCGATAGGTGGCTTGGCGTTCAAGATACCTGAGCTTTGGACCATCGAGCTGCGCCACGAGCTTAGGTGCCAGGACCTGGATGTCCACCTGCTGCTCAGCCAGCGCGCCGTCGTCGCTGACGGCGCGGATGACGATGTGCGACTGCCCAGCGGCCACAGCGGAGACGTCCAGCTTGATTGGCTGCACGTCGTTAGGGCGCATATCGCCTAGGCTGGCCGCCAACTGCGTTTCACCACTATCGTGCTTGAGCAGATCGGGCAAGTCGGCTTCTAGACGCACGCCGCGAGCGACGCCAGTACCCGTATTTTTGACGATCACCGAAATCTGCTGTCGGCTGGCAATCAGCATATCGGCTTGGCTCTGCAACTCCAGCGTCAACTTGGGCAGCGTGGCCACTGTTCGCACCGAGGCTTGCGCACCAAAGTAGACCAGCGCGCTGCTTCCGATCTCGCCTTGAACCTCTGGAACAATTTGCAAGGTGATGGTGCGTTCATCGCCGGCGGACATAGCCCCCAGGTCCCATGTCAGAATGCCTTGTGCATTGGGGGTCGCCGGAGGGAGCGATTCCACGAAGCGTGCGCCTTGCGGAACGCTATCGACCACACGCACATCGTGGGCCGTCGCATTGCCAGCGTTGCGAACCGCAATCACAAAAGTCGCTTTTTTGCCGACTTGAATCTCCTCGGGAGCCCGCTTCTGAATCATCATGTTCGGATTCTGCGAACCGTCCAAGTAGCGATTGCCGGGTTGATTGCTGACCAGGGCATCGAGTCCGGCGGTGCGGAGCAGGGGACTGTCGGCGCGCGCTAGAGATGAGTTTTGCGCAGTGAGCGGACTGGCTGCGGATACAGGTGTGGCCGCGGGGAAACCAGAGGCTGATCCGGCAGACGGTCGATTAAAATTGGTCACCGATGGCAGCGGCGCGGCGCTGGGCGAAGTTTGTGCTCCAGCATGTGGGAGCATGTCGGTAGCCGGCAACGCGCCGCGCTGCACGTCGGACATATCGTTGACGTTGCTTGACGTTGTCGTTGGCAGTGTTGGCAGTGCGTTGCCGTCGGGAGACGGCAGGCTGTGAGCGGTAGGGGCGGCTGAAAAAGGGGAGCCGGTTTCTGCGTTTGAGCCAATGGGGAACTTAGGAATTCCCGGCGACTGCCCGTCTTGCGGCGGGCTAGCTGGCGGAGTGGAATTTGAATTCGGTGTAGTTTGATACCCGCTGCCACCACCGCCCAACCAAGCTGGAAGTGCGCCTCCAGCCGCAGAGCCTCCAGTCGCAGAGCCGCTATCCTGCGGTCGATCGGCTGGCACATCGGCTCCCGCCAACACGACTTGCGATGAGTCATCTAGATCCGCAGCAGCGTGTCGCAGCGGATTCGGTTCGCCTGGATGCACATCCCCCGCGTGCTCGCTAGCCGAGTACTCGCTATTTGGAATTGCTTCGCCCGCCAGCGCCTGTGGTAGCTGGGCCTGTGGTAGCTGGGCCTGTGGTAGCTGGTCGGGAAAACTACTCGGCAAATCGTAAGCCAGATCATTGGGCAGACCGCCAGCTTGCTCCCCGGTGCGACCTGCGGGCCGTTCATCCGTCGGAAAAGCGGGCAGCTCGCTTGTCGCTCCCGCACCCAACTCATTGGCAGACTCCTCATCCGACCATGCCTGCGGGTCGCTCGGGGGCAATGCAGCCAAGTGTGATGCCCGATCGTTGCCAACTTGCACCAACATCGGATTAACTGGCGACTCGGCATCAGAGCCCCATGAACTTTGACTGCCATCGACGGGACTGGGGACGGGCGCTTGCGCGGCTTGGCGTTCGATCTGCGGCGGATCGCGATCGCGCCGGCGCGCATCGCTTTGGGCAAGTACCAGGGCGAAAGCTCCGAGCACAATGACGCCACCGGTAGCGGCTAGACGAGTGGTTGTCTTGTTCATGTGTCGACGTCCGTGTCGGCAAAAGTAGGCGGGGCCCCTACCAGCGCAGCAAACACGGGCTGGCCACGGCGGGACTCTTCGGGTCGAGATATGGAGGTTCGTAGCAAATACGCCCCCCCATGAGTAGCCCAGAAATGGCCGAGGATGGCCAAAGTTGCTAGAAAACTGAGCGTTGCCCAAGCACCTCAGCCCCGTAGAACGGGCACTCTTGCCCGTTTGGCCCCGTACAACGGGCACTCCTGCCCACAAGCGTTAAGCCTATCGCACGCTGGCCGACTGCGGCACTTCGGCTAGATAGCTCTTGAGCTGTCCTGGCTCGGCCCCAAAAACGCGTTGGCTGTAAAGTGACATTGCACGCAGGGCATGGCCGCGCGGTCCAATGGGCCAATCCCGCTGAGGTTCGCGGCCGATGCTCCCCAACAGGAATTCGATCCCGTGCTGGATTTGCGGCGAACGCAGATGCTCATCAGGCAGCGTGTAGACCAACCACTCCAAGATGTGCCCAGAGGTTTGGACGCGGCGCTCAACATTGGGGTCCATGCCCCGCGATTCAAACCAATTGGTGCTAAAGCTACCGTCCGAATTCTGTAGCGTCAGAGCGTATTGAACATAGTTATCGAGATACACTTGGGCCCTCTGCCAGTTGCCGCTGATCGGCTGACCCGCGGCCTGGCGCTCGATGATAGCGTAGCTGAGCCCCATCAAGCGATGCACGCCGCCACATGCGGCCCCGTTGATCGGCTGCGCCATCTCTTCGACCAATAATTTTTCCAGCGACCATGGACGACCGCGATTATCGCGCCACTGTGCGTCGGCTTCCAAGTAACGTGACAGACCGATGAGCTTAAATGTCAGCTCGGATTTTTCACGACAGGTGGCCATTTCATAACGGGCTAGATCCATAACCGTGTAATTGCGTCCATTGACCTGCAGCGGGAAATCGCCACGCACTTTGGACTGTGCCAAAATGGCCAGGAATTGCCCCTCGTGTCCTTGCACGCCCGGTCCCACGTTGGGTCGAAACCCAGTGCGCGTGGGCTGAAACATGTGTTGCTTACCACTGGTCCCATTGAAACTCAGCCAACCGATCGTGTTCACTCGACGATTGCCAGCAATCACTTCACCCTCGACACCAAACGGTAGCGTCGCATGCATCAAAGCCCATGGCCCCCGTCGAACCGTGTTCTCAGGGTTCGCCATGTAAAAGTTCAAACAGCGAGCGATGGCCGCCTCGATCTGCAACTCGCGCTGGCTGAATGGTACCGCATCCAGCGTGGAACGTTTGACGATGGGAGCGGCCGATTCACCCGCAGGCGCATCGAAGGGATGGGGTTCGTGTAGTAGCGGAACATCGTCGGGCTCCAGCGGCAGCGCAGCACCCTCAGCTAGACTGTCCAGCGGACGCTCGTTGGACAAATCTGAGATCTGCGCACGGCTCTCCCCCGGTCCTGCTAACACACGACTAGACGAAGGGACTGCATCGGGCGCGTCGAGCGACAACTTCCACTGGGATGATTCTAAATTAGTGGATGGCTCCAGCGAGCTAAACTTATCAGGTGCTTCATCCGCTCCAATGGATAACTGCAGCGGCGGATGCAATTCCAACTCGAATGACTTCGCAGCGGCCCTGATTGGTTTCGCAGCCCGCCCGGCCTCTAATCCAGCAGGCTTTGCAACCGACGGCGCTACTTTTGGCGGCGTCGGTGTGGGCGCAGGCGCATTGTGCTCCGGTTGCCCGCGTCGCAGGGTTGGCGTGTGTGTCGGCGCACCGCGCACCGCTGCGCGGCCCGCCTGTCTGCGGAATTGCACGCTCATGGCGGGAATCTCCTCAGCTTCGTCGGCTGGTCTAGCTTCCGCCTCTTGCTCTGCAGCCACGTCTGGCACCCTCTCCACAGATACATCCGGCACCTGCTCCGCAGCCGCTTCCGGCGTTGAGAGAGGTGTTGATGGAGCCAGTTGCAGACGAATGACAACGCCACTCGACGGTGCCCCATCTGGTGCGACAGTCGTTGTGGATTCGTCGGCCCGCACTGAACTAGCCAGCACTGAACTGGCCAGCATGATGATTGCTAGGCTAGAGCCTAGCCAGCGGCAGCCCACCCATATTGCTCCCCACTCCGATGAAAGTTGAAGTGAGGCCGCGCCCAAAACGATTTGTCGCATGTCGTTGTGCAGTTCGCATTACGAGAGTGGTTGGTTGCGAAGCCGTTGGTCCATCGTGTCGCGCGTCGCGCTGCATGAAAGTTGACCGGTCCGACGTTCCTAACCTCTATCGTCGGCACCCGCAGGCTCGTCACTGCAGAAGGTTGAAACGAATCGTCACAACTTTGCAGGCCGGTGCAGAAATCCACCCCGATTCCGGGCAGTTTGGCTAAAGCATCGGTGCAACCATAGCCGCTGCATGTTTTCCGATCCCAAATCGAAGCAAACCAGCGAAACCTACTCAGAAAGGTTCTTCGAGCGTATAGCGCTAGTTCATTTCTGGAACCACAGTCGCCCTACTGACTGCTGCGACTGGCTTTGGACTGCTGTGACAAGTCGCAGCATTCCAAGGTTGCTTCGCCGCCAACCACAAGTCACTTCTCTGCTGAGCTTACGTTCTACAGTGGCTTATCTTCTACCGTGGTTTACTGTTGATCCACTCCGGATGCCGGATCGGTCCTTCGGCCCGAAATACCGTAACGGCCGCACGGCTTTTGGCGATAAGATCGAGCCCCGCTGAAATGTTGTCGATGCGGTGCGAGCAATGTCGATTCGAACCTGGGTAGGTTTTAGCCGCTTCACTCGCAACTGTTGGAGTCCAGGCTTTAGCCGCCCAAGCGCAACTGCTGGAGTCCAAACTTTAGCCGCCCAAGCGCACCTGTTGGAGTCCAGGCTTTAGCCGCCCAAGCGCAACTGCTGGAGTCCAAACTTTAGCCGCCCAAGCGCAACTGTTGGAGTCCAGGCTTTAGCCGCCCAAGCGCACCTGCTGGAGTCCAGGCTTTAGCCGCCCAAGCGCACCTGTTGGAGTCCAGGCTTTAGCCGATCCCACCAAAATTGTTTTACTAACGACGGTCAAATTGTTGCACAACCATACCACTAGCTCAAAGGGCGTTGCTATCTGGCGCATCGACCAGCAACTTGACAATTCCAACTCGGCCGGCCGCGGCGCGCTGTGTGGATACTGTTCTCCCGCCGGAGGCTCGCAGCGCGGCACCTACTTCGCTAAATGGCTGCCGGAAGACAGGGCCGAATGGCCCGATGAGAGCGATCTGAGATTTCGACACGCCGGCGATGCAGAGGCTTGGCTGTACTTCCAACGCCAAGCCATCGTGGCATCTCAGCTAGACTTGTTGATCGACAGCCAGATCGACTCGCCACGACCGCTGTTGGTTTTTCCGCGTTGGTCGGGCCTTCGCCTGGACGACTGGCTAGCAACGCGCAGCCAGATGCTCACGCAGGGTTCTTGGGCTTCAATTTCACTGGACCTGCTACAGCAATTGCAGCGATTGCACGCGACAGGTTACGTACATGGTCAGATCTGCAGCCAACACATCTGGTTGACCGCCGCCGAGCAAGTGCGGTTGCTGGGACTCGGTCGCTGCGAACCCGTGGGCTTGGCGGCCGAATACCGTCGCAGCCCAACGCGGCCACCGCTTCGCAATACAACCTACCTAGCTCCCGAGCTCTACCGCACACCGAGCGAATCCGCACACTCAGGAACTTCGTCTGCAGAAGTCTCATCTGCGGAGGATATTTATTCGGCGGCCACGGTGCTGAATGAACTTTGCGATGGCCACTTTGTGAAAACTCCTATTGGTCGTTGCATGCAAGCGGAAAACCCCTACGATCGCCCAACCGCCGCTGAATTGGTAGAATTGTTTACCAGTTTCCAACGCGAAATTTCCGGCACCGCTGGATTCGCTAGCCGCCGCGCTGCATAGCCCCGAAATTCCAATGAGCACGCTTCCCCTGAGCATCACCCGCGAGGGAAAAAACCAGATCCTGATCCATTGGAGCGACGATTCCAATTCGCGCTATACGGCAGACCTGCTGCGGCAGCGCTGCCCGTGCGCCACCTGCCGCGAGAAGAGATCCGCCGCCGATTCTGGAAAGCCGCGGCCGATGGTTCTACCCGTCCTTTCGATGGCTGAAGCACAACCGCTGCGCATCGACGGCATGCGCCCCGTGGGTAACTATGCATACAACATTGCCTTTTCCGATGGCCACGATTCGGGCATATTTACATTTGATTACCTACGGGAGCTGGGACAAGCGTAATGCTGCTGTGCATCGAAACGACCTGTGACGAAACCGCTGCGGCTATCATCGACCGCCAGCGACGCGTATTGGCGTCGGCCGTCGCCAGCCAAGAAGAAATCCATCAGCCGTTCCATGGTGTCGTTCCAGAACTAGCCGCCCGAGCTCATTTAGAGCGCATCGTACCCATCGTTCAGCGGGCGATCGACCAGGCCGGCATCGATCCGGCGCGCGACCTGCAGGCAATTGCGGTGGCTACCCAACCGGGGCTGCCGGGATCGCTGTTGGTCGGACTGGCTGCAGCCAAAGGTCTGTGCATCGCTTGGCAAAAGCCGCTCATCGCCATCCATCATGTCCAGGCTCATATCTACGCCTGTCAGTTGACACAAACGACCAGCATCTATCCTTGCGTGGGCTTTGTTATCAGCGGAGGCCACACGAATTTGTATCGTTGTGAATCGGCCAACGACTGGCGCTACTTGGGCGGCACGATCGATGACGCCGTCGGCGAGGCGTTCGACAAAGTTGCGGTCATGCTCGGTTTACCCTATCCCGGCGGCCCGCATATCAGCCGCTTGGCCTCCGACGGAGATGCCAACAAATTCCCTTTACCACGCCCGATGTTATCCGATCGACAGTCGCTGAACATGAGCTTTTCGGGGCTCAAAACAGCAGTCCGCTATCATCTCGTTGGCACCGGCAAGCAGGATTTTTCGAGCCTCCAGCTTACGCCGCAAGTGCAGCGCGACATGGCTGCCAGCTTTCAACAGGCGGCCATCGATTGCTTGGTCGGCAAGGCCGAATTGGCCATCCGCCGCACCGGACTTGAGCGTCTGTGCATCGGTGGCGGCGTAGCCGCTAACTCACTCCTGCGCGCACAGCTAGCCGCCATGGCTCAGCGGCTGGGTATTGAACTGCTGATAGCCCCCCTCGAACTGTGTACTGACAACGCTGTCATGGGTGCCATCGCCTGGGAACAGTTCGATCGTGGAGAATTTTCGCCACTAGACATCGACATCCATCCCGGACTCCTCCGCGGTGCATAACGACGCGCATTGCCCGCCCCCTCTCCCTCGTTTAGGCTCGACCTCTTCCAAAGGGAGAGGAACCGGCCACTCTTGCACTGGGCCCCTGTGAATACTGGGCCCTTTTTAATTCAGACAGAAAGATAGAGACAGAAGAATATCCAAGCGCATACATTTTTTCGCCTCCATTTTTTTGTCTCGCTCTTTGCGGTCGATGGAGATGACACGCGACCATGCATTTTCACCTGCTTAACACCGTTTCGTCAGGCCAGGGTCGGGGGGCTGAGGGACTGAGCAAGAGTCAAGCCATTGCCTTATACTATGCGGCTTTCAATATCTAATACTCAATTACCAACTCTCTCCCCGACACATCTATGCTTCACCCGACGTCTCCCAACACCATCGTTACCGTTCCAGTTGAATTAGCAGAGCGGAGCTACCAGATTCATATCGGCGGTAACATTGGAGCGCGACTACCACAGTGGGTGAGTCAGTGTCTCCCTAAATGTCGCCATGCGGTGCTGATGTTCGACTCACATGTCCCCGACCTGGCTGCAATCGTTGCGCAGACACTTACCGCTGCGGGCTTCCGCTTAACGCACATCGAAATTCCGAGCGGCGAGCAGAGCAAGTCGCTGTCGATGCTAGGGAGTCTGTGGGAGCAGATGTTGGCCGACCATACCGATCGAGGCTCGATGGTCGTCGCGGTTGGAGGCGGCGTAGTAGGGGATCTGGCCGGTTTTGCTGCCGCCAGCTTCGCACGCGGCCTGCCACTGGTTCAAATCCCGACTACGCTGCTCAGCCAAGTCGATTCGAGCGTCGGTGGAAAGACAGGCGTCAATCTGCCGGGAGCGAAGAACATTGTCGGCGCTTTCTGGCAGCCCAGCCTTGTAGTCATCGACACGCTGAGCCTAGCGACTTTGCCACGCCGAGAATTCGTATCGGGTTTGGCCGAAGTGGTTAAGTACGGCATGATCCTGTTGCCAGACCTGTTCGACTACCTCGAACGCAATGCGGCCGACATCCTGGCCCAAGATCCTGCGGCCATCGCGCATATCGTCGCCCAATCGTGCATGGCCAAAGCGGACGTCGTCAAACGGGATGAACGCGAGACAACTGGCCTGCGAGCGATTCTCAATTACGGCCACACCTTTGCTCACGCGTTAGAGACTGTCAGCGGTTATGGTCGGCTGTTGCACGGCGAGGCGGTAGCCATCGGCATGCACATGGCCGCGCGTCTGGCCGTGCAACTGGGACGCATCGACGCCAAGCTGGCACTTCGCCAACAGCGATTGCTGGAACTGCTCGAGCTGCCTACACACTTTGCAGACGCCGACCCGCATGAATTATGGCAAGCCATGCAGCACGACAAAAAGGTCGAACATGGACGGCTGCGTTTTATCCTTCCCGACCGGCTCGGACACGTCGAACTGGTCGCCGGCATCACGCAGCAGCAAGCCATCGCTGCCATGCTGCCAGCAATCTAAGCAACCAATGTGGTTCGACGCTCCGCGTCGTCCATTGATAAATGACAAGCTGGAAGCTTATCCCACGCATACATGACAAGCTGGAAGCTTATCCCAC
>CAKQNH010000119.1 GCA_934255105.1 uncultured Pirellulaceae bacterium | reverse complement strand
GTGCTCGACGAATTGCTACTCCACGGCAAGCTCGACTCCACACCGCAGCAGTTCGGCAAACGTATGATGTGCACTGTCTCTCCGAAGTAACCGCTAAGCGTCGTGTGAAGAATTGCTGTCGTAGCCGAAGTCGCCAGACTTCGGCCGTAGCCTAATTTGTCCAAAGTCTGGCGACTTCGGATACCAAATTCGCCGCAGTGATATCTGTGCCGATGCCAACGCCAAAACGGCTGATGGGCCAGTCCCATGAATTTGCGCCAGTCCCATGACTTAAAACCCATGAACTAGTAGGCACGACGCACTCAAGCGCTATTCATTATTCATTCGGATGCAAACTGTTGAGCCGTTAGTGCGCTGACGATGCACGCATGGATTTCGTCCGGCGGTTGACTCGCATCTATAATCATCGCGGCTGACCCAAGCCGCAGGGCCTGAGCTCGAAAGCCATCGCGGACCAATTGCAGATATTCTTGGCCGCGACTCTCCAGTCGATCCAGGCCGCGATTCAAGCGTCCCATAGCCACTGCCACAGGTAGATCCAGAATGCACGTTAAGTCGGGCATTAATCCCGCCGTAGCGATCTGGCCGACTTGCCAAATCTGTTCAACATCCTGGCCGCCGGCACAACCCTGGTAGACCACATTCGCCAGCAGGTAGCGATCCGCGATGACGACTTGCCCAGCAGCTAACGCTGGACGGATGATCTGGCTGACCAACTGCGCCCGACTGGCCATATACAGCAGCATTTCAGCGGTCATCGACAATGGAATCTCTTGGCGATGCAGTAGGATTTCGCGCAGAGCTTCCCCCAAGGCGGTGCTCCCCGGATCGCGCGGCGCAATCACCTGCCGGCCGCGCTGCTGGAACCACTCGGTCAACCGCGCCACCTGCGTCGATTTTCCCGCTCCGTCTATACCATCTAAACTTAAAAACAAGCCGCTCATTGCCGCACTTCTTTTGTGTGATATCGTTTTCATGCGCCGGTGCTTTCTGCCGTAAAACAGTTGTCCCAACCGTTTCCTGCTGTAGCACAGTTGTCCCAACCGTTTCCTGCTGTAGCACGGTTGTCCCAACCGTTTCCTGTCACACTCGCACATCGGTCTCAGGTTTCAAGCGATTGCGAAATCGCTGTTTTGAACGCTTCTGGCAGGCGTTTTACAGTAGTTCTCAAACGCTTGGGACAAGCGTTTTACGCTACAGACCAAAAGCGATGCTGGGCATATGATTTCACAGCTTAAGTACAATTGTCCATAGGGCACATCTGAATTAGGCTACAATCGGAAATGTGAGCCGGTCCCGTGAGCCCCGTTTTTCGCCTGTTCGTTTTTTTCCGCTTGGTCTATCTCGTCTTGCCGCCTTTGGTCTCTCCCCTGTCAGTTCTTATGCCATACTTCCCGCCGAACCACCGTCGATTGTTGCCGCCGCATCTGCTGCTGGTCGTGTTGCTGCTTCACTGCACCGCTTGTGGGCAAGAGAAACCTTCGAACCCAGTCGTTCCCGCGAGTCCAGCGGTCTCGGGAACTCCTCGGGTTTCAGCGCAATCCGCCCTGCCTCCTCGCCAGCGTTTGGACGGCCGGGACTGGCCCGTCTTTTTGGGACCACAAGCGGATGGGTCCTCGAGCGAAACAGGTGTGGACCCAGCCCGCTGGCAGCCAATCCCGCCGCTGGTGTGGTCCATCGAATTGGGAGTCAGCTATGGGGCACCGACCATCTCCGACGGTAGATTGTTTCAGTTCGATCGCTATGGCGATGCCGAACGTCTGACATGCTACTCGGCCGAGAGTGGCCAGGAGCTGTGGCACTGGCAAGCCGAGGTGCAGTACGACGATCGCTTTGGCTACAACAACGGCCCACGCTGCTCCCCGTTGGTCGACGGCCAGTTGGTATACGTGTATGGCGTTACCGGCAATCTGTCGTGTATCGACGCGCAGAGTGGCCAACGCATATGGACTCGCGACTTGAATACCGAGTACGGTGTGGTCCCCAATTTTTTTGGCGTGGCCAGCAACCCATGTATCTATGAAAATCTTTTGTTGGTGATGATCGGCGGCAGCACGCCCGAGACGCGTCATCTGCCGACCGAGCGACTGGGGCAAGTCGAACCCGATGGGACCGCAGTAGTCGCCTTCGACAAACTTACGGGAGAAGAGGTCTATCGGGTGGGAGATGGACTGGCCAGCTACGCTTCTTTGACGGTAGCTACGCTCGACGGCCAAGCGACTGGCTTAGCCTTTGTGCGCGAGGGGTTGATGGGCTGGGAACCCGCCAGCGGTCAACTTCTATTCAATTTTCCGTGGCGCTCTTCGATGCTCGAGAGTGTTAACGCAGCCATGCCAATTGTCGAAAATGACCGAGTGTTAATCAGTGAAGCCTATGAGGTCGGCAGCGCGCTACTGAGCGTACAGCACGGTCAGCCGCCGAGTGTCGTGTGGCAAGACGGTGGTCCGCGCAGCCGCTGTCGCTTCCGCGCGCACTGGGCCACGCCGGTGGTCATCGATGGCTATCTCTATGGTTGCAGTGGCCGCAATGGGCCCGACACCGACTTTCGCTGCGTGCGCTTGTCCGATGGTGAAGTGATGTGGACCGACCGCGATCGCGAGCGCCAGCGCAGCAGCGTGTTACAAGTCGATGGCTACCTAGTGATACTAGGCGAGACCGGCACGCTCGAATTGACTCGACCGTCCCCCGTTGGCTTGCAAGTCATCGCGCGCGCCAATTTGAGCGAGCTCAACGACCCGCATTCTGGCAAGCCGTTAGCCGAATATCCTTGCTGGGCGGCACCAGTGCTATCGCATGGCCTGCTGTACATCCGCGGAAGCCACCGGCTGATTTGCCTCGACTTAATTCCCCAGTGACACCGTGGGATAAGCTTCCAGCTTGTCGATCCGTGGGATAAGCTTCCAGCTTGCCATGCCGTGAGATAAGCTTCCAGCTTGTCAGCCCGTGAGATAAGCTTCCAGCTTGTCGATCCGTGGGATAAGCTTCCAGCTTGTCATGCCCTGAGATAAGCTTCCAGCTTGCCATGCCGTGGGATAAGCTTCCAGCTTGCCATGCCCTGAGGTTAGCTTGCAGCTTGCAGATTCCAAAAGCTGACAAGCTGGAAGCTTATCCCACGGCTTGGGTCAATCCTCGGGCCGTTCGCCGGCCTGAGCCATCTTTACGAGCCTAGGATCGAAGCGAGCGACGGTATGCACCAGATCAGCCTGTGCGGCCATGACTTGATCGATGTCCTTATAAGCCATCGGCACCTCATCCAGTCCGGCCGACATCAACGTTACGCCGCGCTCGTCGAGCAGTCGTTTGACATCCCGCCAACTGAACTTGGCCTTGGCTGCCGTGCGGCTCATGCGGCGCCCCGCGCCGTGCGAAGCGCTCAGCAGCGAAGCCTCGACACCTTTGCCGCGAACCACATAGCCCGGCGTTGCCATCGACCCAGGGATAATGCCTAGCACGCCCTCGCCGGCCGGCGTGGCACCTTTGCGGTGCACGATCAACTCCTGGCCATCGTGAACCTCTTTCCAGGCAAAGTTGTGGTGGTTTTCGATGTCGGCCAACACCTCGACCCCTAGGTGCCTCACAATTTCCCGGTGGATACAGGCGTGATTAGCCGCCGCGTATTGACCCATTAAATTCATGGCTGCCCAGTATTCAGCCCCCGCCTGCGAATCGAGATCTAGCCAAGCCAGCGTGCTCAATTCTCGCGGCAATTCGGGGCGTGACTCGCGGGCCACTCGGCTGTAGTAATCGCAAACCGCCGCCCCGGTACCGCGCGAACCACTGTGGCTGAGCAGCGCCAGGTAGGTGCCTGCGCTGAGCCCCATATCATCTCGCTCGAGAGTCAGCGTCCCGAACTCGACAAAGTGATTGCCGCTTCCGCTGGTACCGAGCTGCTTCCAGGCTCGGTCGCGATTCTTCAGCGTGATGGGCGAGACGGTCCAATCGGCGTCCATGACTGGGTGCTGGCGAGGTCTGCGAAACGAGGCTCCCACACCAAACTGAGTTTCGCGTTCGATTGCGTTGCGCAGTCTATCGGGTTGGCCGTCCAGGGCACCGACGGGCATGTCCAGCACGGAGAGCTTCATGCGGCAGGCGATGTCGACTCCGACGGCGTAGGGAATGACGCTGTTTTGCGTGGCCAACACGCCGCCGATAGGCAGTCCGTATCCTTGATGCGCGTCGGGCATCAGCGCGCCGCGCACGCTGATAGGTAGCGTGCAGGCGTTGGCCATCTGGGCAATGGCACCCAGCTCTAGATCATCGCCCCACTGACGCCAGGGGGCCGGTTCGTCGCGTCCGGTGAAGCGTGCTTGAGCTTGGAACACACCGACGAGCGAGCTTGCCATTTCGCCCCACACGCGGTCTTCCGTAAAGCCCGCCGGCGCGGCGACGACCGCTGCGATCTGCTCACGCATGGCTAGTTTATTGAGCCCCGCCGCTGCGGCTTGCTTGACTGCATGCATGGCAGCTTGCATGGCTAGTCCCTTGGGGATCCCCAAGTTATTCAATTCTCGTCCCTTCACTCCCTGCGTCTCCTGCGTTAGTTGTAGTGTTCCGTCTAAGACAACTTTCCAGAAGAAAGGCTCACTCAAGATAACCATTGACAGCCATGAAATATAGTCGTTGATCGCTCCGCCGATCATTGCTCGTCATGAAATATAGTCGTTGATCGCTCCGCCGATCATTGCTCGTCATGAATAATGCATCGGTAGCGTCAACATATGGGCGAGACGTCCAAGCCGCAGGTCAGCGAACATAGCATTTGATCAGCGGAGCGATCAACGACTATAGTGCGAATCGCTACTACTCAAGAATCATTTACCCATGGTGATGGTTCGATCTAGTTGGATGTCGAACGTAGCGATGCGATCGCGAACTTTGCCGCGAGTAATACCAAGGATCTCCGCAGTCTTCGATTGATTTCCCCCGGTGGCTGCCAAAACGCTGGCAAACAGACGCCGCTCCACTTGCTCAATCAGTTCGTTGTACAGATCCTGCGAGCCAGCTTGGAGGCGAGCTTCGATGAAGTCCTCGATCGAAAACTCAAGCCGATTAGGCGCTGCGTCTTCGAACTGCGAATTGATCGATGGGCCCGGCGAATGGCCAGTCGCTGTGCTAGGCGCATAGCTAGGCGAGTGGTCAGCACGCGCCGCCCCAGGCGAATGCACAAGCCTGCTGGCTGCTGGATTGTCTTGAAAGCCGTGAAACTCGGCAGTGCTTTGATTGGCGTCGTTGTGGTTGGCGTCGTTGTGGTTGGCGACGCCATCCACCGCGCTCAGCGGATTGGCCGCCGCGCCGACCGGCCTGCTCACCGCAGCGGCTGCCTGAGTTTCCAGGCCGTGCCCCGGAATGGCTGAAGAACCCTGCGGAGCTGCAAGGCCATGTGGGGCTGCAGGAACTTGAGTGGCGGGGGGAGCATGGCCCGCTGCGGCGTCGGCACCGGTATTGCGGAATTGGTCGTGCTCAACTCGCGGGTTGCGAATGAAGCCTGGGAGATTGTCGGAACCGATAACGGTTCCCGTGGTATTGAGCAACGACTGGCGGACCACCGATTGCAACTGCCGTACGTTTCCGGGCCAATCATAGGCGACCAGCAATTCGAGCGCATCGGGAGCGAGTCCGCTGAGTTCGGGCCGGTTCATGTCCGTTTTGGCGCGCCGCAGAAAGTACTCCAGCAACGCTGGGATGTCATCGCGACGATTTCGCAGCGGGGGCAATGAAATCGTAAACCCGTTCAAGCGGTACAGTAGATCGTCGCGGAACTCATTTTCTTTGGCCAATTGTTCCAGCGGTCGATTGGTAGCCGCGATAATGCGTACGTCGGTAGCGATCAGCTCATTGCCGCCGACGCGTTCAAATTTTTGATCCTGTAGCAATCGCAGCACCTTGCCTTGAATAACCGGAGACATATCTCCGATTTCATCCAGCAGAATGGTCCCCCCGCTGCACTGTTCGAAGCGACCGATTCGCCGTCGTTCGGCCCCGGTGAACGATCCCTTTTCATGTCCGAAGAGTTCGCTCTCGAGCAGTTGGTCTGGGATGGCTGCGCAGTTGACCGCCACAAACGGCCGATCGCTGCGATCGCTGTGGTTGACCAGCGCGCGGGCCACAAGCTCCTTGCCCGAGCCGCTTTCGCCGCGGATCAGCACGGTGACATTCTGCGAAGCCACACGGCCGATATCTTTGAAGACTTCGATCATGCTTTTGGAGTTGCCCACGAAGCGCTCCCCGTCGACGGTCCCTTCGCCAACCGGCAGAGCCACGGGTTGGTCCATCAGCTTGCGAGCTTTGCTGGCGCTGAACGTCAGTTTCCTCAGTTGCTCGATATTGAGCGGTTTGGCTAGGTAGTCGAACGCGCCCGCCCGCATCGCCTCGATGGCCGTCTCGCTGGAGGTATCCCCCGTGATGAAGATCACGGGAAGCTTGCGATCCAGCGCGCGGATCTTGCGGAACAACTCGATGCCGTTGTACTCAGGGAGAAACACGTCCAGTAAACACACCGTGGGCTGGTGCTCGTTGAGCAGGGCCAAGCCGGCGTCGCCATCGGCGGCGGTGATCACCTCGAACTCATGATGGCCATTGAGGCCGCTGGAAACTAAATGCCGCACGCTGCGGTCGTCATCGATTACTAGTACTTTGGTCAATATACCCTCCAATTAGCCAGGGAACGCAGAGCGCCCCCCTCCGTTGCCAATTGCCGAAATGTGAATGTCCTAGATTTGTTTTGTTGCGAGCGTATAGGCAGATTGTGCGCCAATTCGCGCCATTGTCCACCAACTTGCATCATTGTACGCTGACAAGCCTACGAGCAGGCCTTTTACCATCCATAAAGCTCGATTACCGACCATTATAAGAAGCAGGCGGTGGATGGAGGCTTCTGCCGCTTCGTACGCACCAGTTGGAGTGACGGTCGCAACCGCCTCACTCGCAATCGTTGGAGTCCAGACGGAGACATTCGCTGCGTCGAAATGGATATAGAATGCTCTTTCGCTAGAATATTGGTTTGGCGGCATGATTTTTGCCTTGATAGATTTGTTTGTTAGATGCGTTGGAGCCTACGAGAGGCGGTGCGAGAAGTTGCAAAGCAGTGTGGCGGAGCCGAGAAATTGAAAGAGGGGATGCAGATTGTGACTAACAAACGCGAAGTGGGTTGTGAACTGGGTCAATTCGACGAGAAATCGGCGCTCGAAGCCCTGGATGGCGAGCGCGAGTTGCTGTGCCAGCTCGCAACCATGTTTGTGGAGGACGCGCCGCAACTGCTGACAGAACTTGAGGATGCTCTCGCAGCGGATGATCCCATCGCTGCTCGCCGAGCCACTCACAGTCTTAAAGGACTGGTGGCTACGTTCTTTGCGGCTTCGACAGTGGAGCTCGCTCATAGACTCGAACAAGCGGCGGCCGACGGTAGGCTCGATGAGCTGGCCGGTGGTGGCTGTCGCGATTTGCGCATAGCCGTCGAGTCGCTCGGGCAGGAATTGCGTGCCCGCGGCCTAGCATAGGCGTGTCGTGGGGCAAGCTGGCTGTATTCATTCAAACCCCACTGATCGCTTTTATCGCTACTACCCATAGCTCTTCCCGCATGCCGAGCCTTCTTAAAGCAATCCCTTCCAGCTTGGCACACACATTGCTCTACACTTCTCTAGGGATGGCTGACGTTGGCCTTCCAATCTAGTACAAGCGCGCCCCCTAGCGGCTACGCTGTGAAGCATTTTTGTAGAACGATTGTCCCCAATCGTTCGGTTCACATTTCGCTGGCAAAGCCGGCGACGAACAGTTGAGACAACTGTTCTACAATGAAACTCAGCAAATTGCTGCAGATAAATGCTTCACAGCGTTGCCCTAGCGGGCTTCACGAGGAGTTGTGCGATGGTTTCGCAAGAGCGTATCAAGGGAAGTTGGAATCAGATTGTGGGTGCTGTCAAGAAGGAGTTCGGGCAGATAACCGGCGACGATTTGACTCGCGTCAAAGGGAACGTCGATCAATTGATTGGCCTAATCCAAGAGAAGACAGGTCGCAGTCGTGAGCAGGTGGACGCCTTTCTAAGCGACTGCTGCGCTACTGCTGGCGACACGTTTAATCGCGTTTCCGATGTGGCATCGCAGTACGCTGCTGCGGCCGGAGACACGTTGCACGAGAGCTATGGCCAGGCGATGGAGTCCGCCCAGCAGGGTTATCGCCAAGCGGTACAGACGGTTTCCAGACGGCCGCTGGAGTCGCTCGCTGTGGCCGTCGGTGCGGGAGTGCTGGTAGGCTTGGTCTGTGGTCTGTCACTTTCGCGTAGGCGCTAGGGTCATGCATATTGACAATGCCGGGGCATACGCCTCGCCCGACGATGATCTGGTCGAGCGCATGAATGCTATTCGCAACTCGAGCGAGCGGCATGTAGTGCGCATGCATGCTGAGGCTGAGAGGTTGGTGGATTGGCGCGAGCACGTTCGGTCGCAGCCGCTGGTGGCGGTCGGTGTCGCAGCGGCTGCGGGCTTCTTCCTGGTATATCGTGCGCGGGGAAGCAGCCCACCGCCGGTGCAGAAGAAGCATGCATCCCAGCAAGCTAACGGAGCGTCGCGAGAAGCAAACAGAGCCGATGAAACCGTCGCCCGCAGCTCGCTCGCCTCGGGAGCCATGGCCTTCGTCGGCACGATGGCTGGCAATATGGTCAAGCAATATGCGGCGAATTACATCAAAGAGAAATTAGCGGGAGTACATCATGATCGCAGCGCAGACGAACCATCCGAAATCCCCAGCCCACGCGCCGCGGGCCAATCAACCGGACGCTGGTAACGATCCCGACAGCGCGGAGCCTCAGAGCACGGCAGCGCGGCTGATCGATCAAGCCAGCGAGTTGGTTATTCAGCGACCCGGCACCTGTCTGGCGGTGAGTTTCATAATAGGAGGAGCGGTGGCATGGCTAATTTCCAGACGGAAGTAAACGGCTCAAACAAGCGACACAGCCCAGTCAGCGGCTTCGCAGGCCAAGCGGCTAACGTGCTGGGCGATCTGATCGAGCTGGGCGAATTGCAATCGCGGTTGGCCAAAGCCGACGCGCATGCGGCAGCAAAAAAAATGACTCGCCCCATAGCTGTACTGCTGGTCGGCATCTGTGCTGCTCTGGCCAGCCTGCCGGTGCTGGCGATGGGCTGCGCAAGTTGCTTGGCAGCTTTCACAGACCTCAACGCGTGGCAGTCGCAATTGCTGGTAGGAATACTAGTCGCGGTCATAGCCGCCGTCACCGTGTATTTGTCGGTGCGTGCCATTCGCCGGTCGGTCCTACAGTTCGAACGCAGTGCAACTGAATTTTCCAAGAATCTGGCGTGGCTCAAAAGCGTGCTCCGCAGCAACTCCGATGCTGACGATGCATCCACCCCACCTTTTAGTCGTTCGTTTTAACCCACATCATTTCGTTTTAACCCACATCATTTCGTTTCAGAGGAGACAAACATGGCTAGTTCAGTAGCATCCGCAGGTAAGGTATCGGGCCGTCGGCCAGGCGAGACTTGGTCAGAGGAGCTTGGCGCGGACTTGGCCTCTGGATGCCAGGATCAGCGCGAAGATTTCCAAGCTCTAATGGAAGACGTAGGCGCTTCCGTGGGTACCTAC
>CAKQNH010000118.1 GCA_934255105.1 uncultured Pirellulaceae bacterium | reverse complement strand
CCCCTCTCCCTCGCTTAGGCTCGACCTCTCCCAGAGGGAGAGGATCCGGGCCCCACGCTAACTCTCTATTGCTTGGGCTCGACCTCTCCCAGCGGGAGAGGATCCAGTGCGAGCAGAGCTAACGCAAGAAAATCGATAGGGAAAGGGCTCGTGAAAAGTTGTGGCATATAAAACGGGCAGGAGTGCCCGTTCTACGATAAGCCACGGGTAGCACGATAGGGGCAGCAAGCGCAAAAGAGGCAAACGAGCAACGAGCAACGAGTAACGAGTAACGAGTAACGAGTAGCGAATAAAGAGTTACGAGTATTGAAGAGAGCGGTACAAACCATGGGGTACGAACTTCGTTATGGCCGCGGATCACTCCCGGTCGCAGTTCCCGCTGGCGTGCAGGTAGCCTGCCTGCGCAAGCCCCCGATGCCCGTGCTCAGCGACGCGGTGCAGGCAGTCGGCGATGCACTTGTGCGACCCATCGGGTCGCCCGACTTGCTAACGATCGCGCGCGGCGCTCAAAGTGCCTGTATTGCCATTTGCGATATCACGCGGCCGGTCCCCAATCATCTTTTTCTACGTCCCATGATCGAAGCGTTGTTAGCTGGCGGCATACCCGCGTCGCGAATCAGGGTTTTGGTAGCCACGGGGCTGCACCGACCCAACGAAGGGGCCGAACTCGCAGAGCTCATCGGTGATCCCTGGGTGCAGCAGCACGTAGCGGTGGAAAACCACTTCGCCCGCGATGACGCGCAACACGTTCACGTAGGGACCACAGCCACTCGCGGAACAGTGGCGCGCATCGATCGTCGCTTTGTGGAAGCCGACGTGCGTATCGCCACAGGTTTGGTCGAGCCGCACTTTATGGCAGGCTATTCAGGCGGTCGCAAAGTGATCGCGCCCGGACTGGCCCATGCCGAAACGATCACCACCTTTCACAGTTCGCGATTTATGGCCGATCCCGCCGCTGCCAATTGCAACTTCGCCAACAATCCGCTGCATGAAGAACAACTGCAGATCATCCACATGCTCGGTGGCGCTCTGGCGCTCAATACGGTTATAGACGAACACCGCCAGCTTTCGTTCGTGAATTTTGGCGAGATCATTGCCAGCCATGAACAATCCGTTGACTTTGCGCGACAGTACTGCGAGTTGGCAGTCCCGCAACAATTCAAAACCGTGGTTACCTGTGCGGCCGGTTATCCGCTAGACAAAACCTACTATCAGACCATTAAAGGGATGGTGGGAGCCATCGACATTTTGGCGCCAGGGGGCGATTTGATTATCGCCTCCGAATGCTCGGAAGGTATGGGGTCCGACGAGTTCATCGACGCGCAGCGGCGGTTGGTTGAAAGCGGCACCGACGCCTTTCTACGCAGCATTTTGAAAAAGTCGCACGCCGGTGTTGACGAGTGGCAGACACAGATGCAGCTTAAGCCGATGGCCCTGGGTGAGGTTCATTTGTATTCGGACGGACTTTCCGCCGACGTGCGGCATTTGACGGGAGTCCACATGATCGATTCGGTAGATCAAGCCATCGCTGATAGTCTGGCCCGGCATGGCAGCGATCGTGTCGCCATCATTCCCGAAGGACCCTATGTGGTCCCTTTCTACCGCTCGTAGCGCGGGCACTCCTGCCCGTTTTCCTCCGTAGCGCGGGCACTCTTGCCCGTTTATCCCCCACATCTCAAAGAACATCGGCCCCATGCCAGCTTGTCTGGCATGAGCCAAAGTTTTGGGGGCTAGTCATCGCTGCGTATGGCAAATAACTGCCCAGGCTCGTCGCCGCGATGGCGCCCAAACGAATTAAACGTACCTCATACTGTCCACGTCGATTAGACTATCTCTTGCCACGATGATACCGACTCGAGAACTCGATTGACGTTGAATACAACCGCATGACCGAAACGAAACCGCCAGCCGACGATGTGGATTCCCCACGACCGCTGCAGCCGATCGCCGAATACCACATACCGCCGATGCCAACAGATGTGGCGACTCGTCGATTGCTCGGTTGGCTCCGGCGGCAGTTCAAAAAGTCAGCAGAGGCCCAGCCATACATCGCAGAGTCGGAACTTGTGCAAGCCACCGGCGAAACTCTTGAGGACGTTGCTCCGCCGCCGGGTTGTGCCCCGCTGCTGCGCGATCTCGACACACACTTTGAGCCATTCATTCGTGGAGATGATACAGGGCAGCGGGCGCATCTTTTGTTGCTGCCTCCCGGCGATCGCACCGATGTGCTGGGTAGCTGGGCCAAAGAACAACGCCTGGGCGTACTGCAGCCTCCGACTCGCCAGCAACTTTTGGAGTCCCCTAGCCAACTCAAGGTTCAGGAACAAGAGCTATGGCCCGAGGAGCAGGGTTCCGAACAGCAGACTTCCAAAGAGCGTTCGGACAGTCCGACTGTGCTGGTGATACCCAAGCTCGAAGACTGGTTCCTGCGCCATGAAAAGGGTTTGGGTTGCATGCGACAATTGCTGGATTGGCTAGATCAAAGCAAGCGCCCGCTGATCATCGGCTGCAACACCTGGGCTTGGGACTTTCTTTGCAAAGCGACGCGGGCCGGACTGATCCTGCCGACTCCCCAAACGTTCCGGCCATTCGGAGCAGACGAGCTGCGCGTTTGGTTTCATTCATTAGAAGAGGATGCCCCTATCGATTGGCGATTCCGCCTCTCCACTAGTGGCATCGATTTGTTTTCTGACGATGCCAAGAAAAACCACTACTTTAATGGCCTAGCCGCCGAGAGTTTAGGTGTCCCCTGGGTCGCTTGGCATCGTTGGCGCAAGAGCCTGCGTTACGAGCGACAGAAACATGACAAGGCGAAACTTAAGGCTCAATCTGCTTCGAAAGAGTCTGATGAACGGACGCTGTGGGTGGCCACGCTTCCGGCATTGAAATTGCCACAGGATCATTCCGAACAAGCCAATCTGGTTTTGCACGCGCTATTGATCCACGGTCGCTTGACGCCAGACGAACTGCGCGCGGTGGTTCCCATCGTGGGGGAGCTGCGAGTTGTCAGCGCATTGATTCAATCGGGCTTTATCCGCCGCAGCGATAGTCAATTGCAGATCGTCACCACAGCCTACCCCGAGATCCGGCGCGAGCTGATCGCTGCGGGTTTTCCTCATCCGCCTCTATAGAAAGCAGAATCAATGTCTGATGCACAGGAGACCAGCGACGATGCAATGAAGTTTATCAATGATCTGCAAGACATCAATTTCTTGACGATCGGCTTGGTTGTCTTTGTAGCGTGGCTGTCGATCTACGTGGCAATGAAAGTCATCCCCTTTCTCGCCGAACGTGGTCCAAGCCAGTTGCGTTTGTATCTGTTGGCATGTGTGCCAATGATCCGACTGCTGATTATCGTGGCGACTATTCTTTGGATAGTACCCATAATCTTCCACGTCACTTTTCAGAACTTTCTGGTGTTTGCGGGGGCTGCCAGCGTCGCAATCGGTTTCGCCTTCAAAGATTACTTAGGCAGCCTGATTGCGGGTATCGTGGCACTCTTCGAACGCCCTTATCGAGCGGGTGATTGGGTTAAAATCGATGGCGACTATGGCGAGGTCCGCAGCGTGGGGATGCGGGCTCTGCAGTTGGTGACGGCAGCCGACAATGTGATTACCGTACCACATGATCGGATCTGGACGAATAACATTTCCAATGCCAACGATGGTGCCCGAACATTGATGTGCATCGCCGATTTTTACTTGACCCCCAGTCACGACGCGGAAGCTGTCCGCGCGGCGCTGCAAGACGTTGCCCTGACCAGCGCCTATTTAGAATATGCCAAGCCCGTTGCCGTGATGTTAACGCAAACTCCCTACGGCACACATTACAAGCTCAAAGCATACCCGTTCGAGATGCGCGACCAGTTTGCCTTTATCAGCGACATGGTAGTGCGTGGCAAGCGCGCGATCGCCAGGATCGGCGGCACCGAGACCACTGCAGCTTTCGCCACCGCGCAGCCAGTCGATTGAATGCTTTAGTTCGAAGCGGATGTCACCTCGGTCGGCACGCTGTCGCTATACTGGATTGCTCACCCTGCCTAACCCATCTCCGCCGAGGTCGATTATGAAGCGTTATCTATCCATGGATACCTGGCCGCCTCTTTGTGTGTTATTAGCGCTACTGCTCGGCTCTACCACCGCATCCGCTGAGACTGTGATCCTACCCGTCGTCAAAGACAATTCGATCGTAATGGTCGACGGCGAGTGGGGCGAGAACGCGGGTGCGCAAGGCCGCATACGTATCAAAGGCAATCAGCATATCGTCGCCATGGCGTTCGACACGAGCGCCATTGCCGGCCGGCGCGTGCAGCAGGCGACGCTTGTGTGCGCTCAAGGTGAGAATAGCATCTCTGGCGTCACCCTCTCCACCATCGCCACCGAGTGGGACGAGAAGCACTCCAATGGTCTGACCTCTGGCACTCCTGGCGTAGTCGACTGGGGGTATCCCGGCGCAAGATTTCCCGCCGTTTCCGGTGGCAGCGGGTGGACGCTCACTGCGCAAGCCGATTCGCGCATACAAGATGGAAACTACGAATGGGACGTTGCGCCGGACTTGGTGCACGCGATGGCGATTGGCATCGCCCACGGGCTAGCGATCCACGAGCACGATGCCGACTATGGTCGCAATCCGACAATCTTTTCACGCGAGCAATCGGCCAAAAAACCATACCTGCGGGTAAGGCTTGGCGACCAACTTGAACCGCCCCCTTTGGCTGCCAGCGATCTACAGGTCAGCGTGCTGGACGAGGGCCTGGCCAACTTGACGCTAGCGGCTCCAGCTCAAGGTTTCGCCTACGAAGTGTTCATCGACGATCGGCCGCTAGGAAGACACAACATTCCTGCAGTGGCCACCGGTGAAACGCAAGTCATCTCATTGCGCGACTTGCCACTGCCGATGGCGGGTGCCACGCATCAAGTACGAGTCATCACGCTCAATAGAACGGGGAAGCGCAGCGAAGCTGCCTCGGCTGATTTTATGTGGCCCAAGCCGACTGCCATTGCCAAACCATTCTTTTCGTTGCCGCCCGCTGCTGCGCTGCCGATCAACAACGTCGCGGTCATCCCCGTCAGCGACAAGTACGATCAGCAGGGCAATGCGGTCGGCAGCCTGCCGAGCGACTACCGGACACACAATGCAATCTACGATGGCCAGCGAGAGCGACTGCGTGCGGCCGCCGGCGAAGTGGTCGGTTTCCAATTGCTGCTGCGAGGTGCGCAGCCAGCCTCGGTGGCAGTGAAGTTTGACGCTCCGCTGCGAGTCGATTTGCACCAGGCAGTTTACGTTCCCGCCGACGGTCGCCTAATTCCAGATCCGCTGTTGCCGCTGCTGCCGAACATACAACTCGCCCCCGACGCAGATCAATCGGTAGTGGCGGATATCTATGTACCCTTTGATGCGCCACCAGGTCAGCTAAGCGGGGTTATTAACATCTCCGATGGTCGGACCATTGCAATCGATATTGAAGTGCTGCCATTTTCTCTGCCGCGACAGGCAACATTTTCCTGTGAAATGAACAGCTACGGATTGCCCGATTCGGTTGAGCAGTACGATGCGCTGCAGCGCATCGCCTACGATCACCGCTTGCATGCCAATATTTTGCATTATTCGCACCACACGGCGGCGGCTGGCTCGCGGAAAAGCAACCTCGATATGCGCCTTAAGTCTGGGAAACGCATGGATAATAAGCGTTATGACGATATCCAGCCCGGCGCGAAGACGGCGGCCTGGGACGATTTCGCAGCGGCGTTTGGACCTTATCTAGACGGTGCGCTGTTCGAAGGGGGACACCGTGGACCAATTGCGCCTCCCGGCTTCTACTTGACGTTTCACGAGAGTTGGCCGCTGCACTGTCGCCCATACTTCAATGGCGACTTGGATGCGTACAAGGCTTTCAGCGCACATCCCGAGTATGCGCAAACGTTTGTGGATGTGCTCGCTAGCTTTGCAAAATTGGCCCACGACCAAGCTTGGAACGAGGCTGGCTTCCAGGTGTACTTCAACAACAAAGGTTCGCTGGGTGAACTGACCAAGGCACCGTGGATCTTGGATGAACCGACCAGCTATTGGGATTACCGGGCGCTGAGGTTCTATGGCGAGCTCACGGACCGCGGCCGCCGCGATGCCACCGATGTCCATATCGACTACCGCATCGACATCTCGCGGCCTGAATTTTGCCGGGGGCAGTTGGACGGACGAGATGACCTGTGGGTTGTGGCGTCGACCGCGTTTAAACACTATCGTCGGCTGGTGACGGATCGCATCGAGCGCGATGGGCTGCGAGCCTGGGTTTACGGTTCATCCAATCACGTTCACGAAAGCAATCGCAACATGGAAGCGTGGGCGCTGGATGTCTGGAAAGAGGGCGCAAGTGGTTTAGTGCCATGGCAGACGGTCAACAAGGATGGCAGTGCACTGAAGAAAGCGGACCAACTGGGACTATTCATCTATGACAAATCTTCCACCGGCGAAACGGTGGTACGGCATTCGCTACGTTTGAAGGCTTACCGTGAAGCAGAGCAATTGATCGAGTACTTGAATCTACTGCAGGCGAAGCGTGGTTGGACTCGCAGCGATATGCGACGTTTCATCGGTCAGTATGTTGACTTGGACGTCACCGTCGCGAAAGTCAACGAGGCCGATGCGGGCACATCCGCTTACGGGCGGTTATCTGCAGACGGGCTCCAGTCGCTCAAGTTCGCTGCCGCGCACTTGGTAGCTGAGTAGAGTTTATGCCAGGATCGCCAACTGAGCGCGAGGGTTTGCACTGCCTGTGCAGTCATCATGTTTGGCGATAAAGCAACCTGGGACCGCTGCGAATCAAGGAATCGTCTGCGTTAAGCAATTTAATAATATAAAGTGCTTGAGTAATAAAGTTGTCGTCTCAAGCGAGAATACAATTTCAAAAAAACCCAAACGAAGGAATTCAACGTGCACCCGATCGCAAATCGACTCGCTGACCTATGGTGGCTGTACGCCATCCGTGGAGTCTTCGCCTTGCTGTTTGGCCTGACGGCAATCCTCTGGCCCAAGCTCACCATAGCCATCCTGATCATTATCTTCGGCGTGTTTGTCCTGCTCGATGGTCTGATGATGCTCGTAGTCGGGTATCGAGCTCGCCGTGCCAGCCCGAACTCGTGGAATCTAGTCCTACAAGGCATCTTGAATGTGATCATTGGCCTGGTAGCTTTCTTTGCACCTATTGCCACAGCAATGGCGCTGATCATCTTAATTGCCGCGTGGGCAGTGGTCATGGGCGTGCTGGAGATCATCGCCGCCATCCGCTTGCGGGGCAGACTCGACAACGAATGGCTGCTCGTTGTCAGCGGAATTGTTTCCGTCCTGTTGGGCATCAGCTTGATCGTAGCACCAGGCGCTGGCATCGTCGTCATGGTCTGGATCATCGGTGGCTTCTCCCTGCTATCCAGCTTGGTATTCTTCTCCGTCGCCGCACGGCTACGTAAACTCAAGTCTGCAGTGTCGTAGGCTCGTAACGAGCAAAGCGCTGTTACGGCACATATTCCATCAACTTCTGCGTCCCCGTTCCTTCAACTCCTCCTTCGGAGACCAAGGCAGAAAAATAGAGGCAAAAAATGGGCTTGTTGATTTTTTTGTCTCCGTCTTTCTGTCAGAATTGAGAAAGGCCGACGACTGCATGCATAAGCTTAAGAGTGAGGTAGCGGTAATGCGAGTGGCTGACTGGCGCTTCGCTATGCCCTCGTAGTGTGGGTAATGCTGTATCCATTGCTCAATCGTATCCCCGGTGACGACAGTAACTGGAAACGAATAGTATCTGGAGATGAATACCGATGAATAGAGCTGCCCTTTCCTTTTTTATTCTAGCCATTTGCATCGCGGCCACACTTATTCCAGCCGTCGCCGCTGACGGAGTTGCAGGTGCTCGGCCCAATATCGTCTTGGTCATGACCGACGATCAGGGCTACGGAGATCTGGGATGCCACGGACACCCGTTCCTGCAAACGCCGAACCTAGACAAACTCTACGCTCAAAGCGTTCGCTTTACTAACTTTCATGCCAGCCCGACGTGCGCACCGACTCGCGCTGCGTTGATGTCAGGTCGGGCACCGTTTAAAAATGGCGTCACGCATACCATTCTAGAACGCGATCGAATGGCTCTTAGCGCCACCACGATCGCGCAAGTGCTCAAGTCGGCTGGCTATAGCACAGGCATCTTTGGCAAATGGCACTTGGGCGACGAAGACCCCTACCAGCCTCAACATCGCGGCTTTGACGAAGTCTTCATCCACGGCGCAGGTGGTATCGGCCAGGAGTATGCGGGTAGCCAAGGCGATGCGCCTGGCACGAGCTACTTCAATCCGATCATCAAGCACAACAACCGCTTTGAACAAACCACGGGCTATTGCACCGACGTCTTTTTTCAGCAAGCGCTGGGCTGGATCAAGCGGCACAAGAACTCCCCCGACCAACCATTTTTCGCTTATATACCCACCAACGCGCCCCACAGCCCATACCACGTCCCACCGCGTTACGCGGATCTATACAAAGGAAAATGTAGCGACCAGTCAGCCGCATTCTTTGGCATGATCACGAACATTGACGAGAACATGGGCCGACTGATGCAGAAGCTGGACGAGTGGAATCTGGCTGACAACACGCTGCTGATCTTCATGACGGATAACGGTTCAGCAGCCGGTACGTTTAACTTCAACATGAAGGGCAAGAAGGGCTCACCGCACGAAGGTGGTTCGCGTGTGCCACTGTTCATGAGACTACCTGGAAAAATTAAACCAGGCGTTGACGTGGATCGACTAGCTCGCCACTTCGACCTGTTTCCGACACTCGCTGAAATCGCCGGAGCCGATGTTCCTACCAATGTTGACCTCGATGGCCGCAGCCTAGTGCCGCTGATCGACAATCCGTCAGCGCCTTGGCCTGATCGCGAGCTATTCTTTCACGTCGGCAGGTGGAATAAGAAGGGCGCTCCTGGACGCTGGGGAACCGGCAACACCGATCCCGACGCGGCTAAGTATATAGGCTTTGCGGTTCGCAACCAAAGATGGCGTCTGGTCGGTAAGGAGCTTTACGACATCGACGCAGATCCCGGCGAAACCAAAGACGTCGCGCAGGAACATCCACAAGTAGCCGCCGAGTTGTTAAGGGCCTACGACGCTTGGTGGGACGAAGTACGGCCACTGATGATCAACGAAGACGCTCCGCTGGACGTCGGCAAGCCGTTTCGCGAGCAATTCGAAAAGCAGCAGCAAGATGGCGGGATTCCCGATTGGACCCCGCCCGACATTTCCTAAAGCTTGTCCGCTCGCAATCGTAGGCTCGTAATGAGCGGAGCGCTCGTTACGGGCCTACGGGCCAACACCCACCACACTTGGAGATCGACATCGATGCATAGAGCAGCATTTTCGTGTTTCATTACAACCCTTTGCATGACCTCCGCAATTATCGCTGAAGGAGTTTCCGCTGGAGGAGTTACCGCTGAACGAATTGAAGCCGCCTCGCCTAACATCGTTTTCATTCTGGCTGACGACCTGGGCTATGGCGACGTGCAGTGCTTCAATCCGCAGCGCGGCAAGATCCCCACGCCACACATGGATCGACTAGCCTCTGAAG
>CAKQNH010000117.1 GCA_934255105.1 uncultured Pirellulaceae bacterium | reverse complement strand
GGTGCATGCGGCGCCGCATACTACCGGTCAGATCATCAGCAAGTCGATCAGCAAAAACGGGGGCCGCGGGGGCTATCGCGGTCTGGTCCGCGTGGAGAAAGGTGCCAAGCACAGCAAGTGCAATGTTGTCTGTGATGCATTGATCCTGGACCCGCAAAGCCGCTCCGATACCTATCCCTACATCGAGATCATGGAGCAGGATGTGAGCATCGGCCACGAAGCGAGCGTGTCGCGGATCGGTGAAGAGCAATTGTTTTACCTGATGAGCCGAGGGTTGAGCGAGGCCGAAGGTAGCACGATGATCGTCAACGGATTCATCGAGCCGCTGGTCAAGGAACTGCCCATGGAATACGCGGTTGAAATGAACCGCCTAATCCAATTGCAAATGGAAGGCTCTGTCGGCTAAGCCACCGCAGCGCGCGGCTCATGACGACGCGATGCTGTGAATGCGAAACAATAGGAACGCGATACGCAGCGAACCGATAAATCGTTTGGCTCCCAGTGGCGCACAGCTACTGAGGGGCCGGATACCAACCAGCTTTTGATTCACCTTTAGATATTTTGAGCGACATGTCCACGACCCAGGCTGACACACTTTCTCCAAACTTCGACGCCGCTGGCTTCGATACCTTCTTGCAGTCCCGCCAAGAGCCCGACTGGCTACTAGACCTGCGCAAGCAATCCTGGGAGCAATTTGAACGGGCAAGCTGGCCCGACCGCAAGCAAGAGGAATGGATGCGCAGCGATCTGCGCGGTTTTAAACTCGACCGTTATCGCATGCCGTTGATCGACCGCCCGCAAGCGGAAGAACAGGTGATCATTCCGCGCCGGTTGGGCGAGGGAATTACCCCTGCGGGCAGCATGAAGACGCTCGACGGTCGCGTCGAACAGGAAGCACTGCAGCAGAAGTGGGCGGACAAAGGGGTCATTTTTGGCGACCTCAGCCGCTTGGCGGCCGAGCATAGCGAACTGATTCGCCAGCACCTGTTCACAGTGGTTGACCCCGAACAGGATCGTTTCGCCAAACTGCACGCAGCGGCTTGGAGTGGCGGGCAGGTGCTCTACGTACCGCGCGGCGTGTGTGTCGATCAGCCGCTGTATGTGGATGCTGGTATGAGCGACGGTGGCGTCGACACGGGACACACGCTGATCATCATCGAGGAGGGTGCCGAAGCCACGGTGCTCTACGAATCCAACAGCCCGCACGACGAAGCGGGTGGGCTGCATGTTGGCAGCGTGGAGATTGTCGTCAAACCAGGCGCCCACTTCCGCTATGTGAATCTCCAAGACTGGGGACGCGGCACTTGGCACTTTGCTCACCAGCGAGCCACGGTAGACCGCGATGCTCAGCTCCAGTGGACGATCGCCGCCCTAGGCTCGCGGTTCTCCCAAGTCAACCAGCACGTGTCGATGGTCGGCAAAGGTGCTAATTGCCAAGTCAACGGCGTGTTGTTCACGCGCGATAAACAGCAACTGACCTACAACACGTTGCAGCATCATCAAGCCCCCGGATGCCGTAGCGACTTCCTATACAAAGCTGCTCTGCAAGACCAATCGCGCACGGTCTGGCGCGGCATGATCGAAGTCGATGCTATCGCCCAGAAGACCGACGGCTATCAGCGCAACGATAACTTGATGCTCAGCGAGAATGCTCGCGCCGACTCCATCCCTGGCTTGGAGATCCTGGCAGACGATGTGCGTTGCACCCACGGCAGCACGTCGGGCAAAGTGGATGAAGAATTGATCTTCTATGCACAGAGCCGCGGGTTCACACGCAAAGAAGCCGTGCGGATGATCGTCACCGGGTTCTTCCAGCAGATCTTCGACCGGATCACGATCGAGAGCGTGCGAGACGCACTCGGACATTCAATCTCGCGACAAGTTCGCGAGTATCGCTAAACCCTCTGCGCGACTTCACCTGATCAGCGCTCACCTTCGATTAGCCTTACCTTTGCTTAACGCAAACCTTTGATTAGCGCTTGAGCAACTTTAGACTGCTGCGACTTGTCGTAGCTTTGCGAGGTGGCTAACTGGCAGTAACCGTTTTAACGGTACAGAATTACTGGGTGGCGAAGTTATCGGGTGGCGAAACGAGCCTGCAATCTTGTAGGCTTCCTCCAGGGCTGATTTTTACCGTCAAATGCGTAGTTCGGTGAAATTTAGCGTAAAAGCTACGACAAGTCGCAGCAGTTCAGCTTTACTTCCGATCCTCGATAGCTTGGGCCAAGGTGTGGATGCGGCGGATCATGCCATCTAAGCCGCTGCGACGCTGCGACGACACAAACTGATCCAGCCCGATCTTGCGGAACAACTTCTCGATATCAAACTGCAGTACGTCACTGGCCAACTGGCCTGAGAACAGAGCTTGCAGCAGCGCGATCAAACCACGCACGATCTGAGCATTGGAGTCGGCGACGAATTCAAACTTAGTCGGCGCGTCGGGTACGGGCCGGCCGATCAGATAGACTTCGCTCATACAGCCGGGGACCGGTGTGGTCAGGGCTTTGAGCGGTGTGAAGGTAGCAGGCAGAGCGTCTCCCATTTCCATCAGCAATTCCGTCTTGCTGTGCGCGTCGTCGAATAGCAAGAATTCTTCGATCAGCTCTTCGGCAGCAGCGGCGATCGTCGGGCGACTGGCCGCCGCAAAGCTGATCTCGGCAAGCTCTATCTGAGGTACCGCGGGGCGCGCCTGACGCGCGGCGACCAGACCCTGCAGAACTTCGACCAAGCGATCGACGTCAGCGAATGTGTTGTACATCGCTAGCGAAGCGCGGCATGTTCCGGGGATGTCGAGCATTGCCATGAGAGGCATGCAGCAGTGGTGCCCCGTACGCACGGCAATTCCCTCATTGCCTAGGTGCGTGGCGATATCCAATCCGGCGATCGGTGGCGATTCGATAACGAAGCTGATCACCGCCGCTTTATGCGGCGCGGTACCGATGATTCGCAGACCCGGCACGCGCTGCATGTGCTGCGTAGCATACTCGAGCAGTTCCTGTTCGTAAGCGGCGATGCGGTCGAAGCCGATCGCGGTGATGTAATCGATAGCCGCACTCAGGCCGATAGCGCCAGCGATATCCGGCGTCCCCGCTTCGAATCGATTGGGGAGCGGGGCGTACGTAGTCCCTTCGAAGGTCACCGTGTCGATCATGTCGCCGCCACCCTGATAGGGCGGCATGGCTTCGAGCAAGGCGCGCTTGCCATAGAGTACGCCTATGCCAGTGGGCGCGTACAGTTTGTGTCCACTGAAGGCATAGAAGTCGCAGTCCAGAGCGACTACATCGGTAGCAAAATGTCCCACCCACTGCGCACCATCCACCAACACGCACGCGCCGACCTGCCGCGCACGAGCGATGATGGGATCGATGTCATGAATAGTCCCCAGCGCGTTGGAGACATGCTGCATGGCCACCATTCGCGTTTTGGAGTTCAGCAGTTCATCGAGTTGACTGAGGTCGAGCTCGCCACGGTCTGTCATGGGGAGCACTCGTAGGTTAGCTCCGCGCGCATCGCAAATCATCTGCCAAGGGACGATATTGGAATGATGCTCCAGGCCGGTCACCAAGACTTCATCGCCGGGCTTGAGTTGGCTGCCGCCCCACGAGCTGGCGACCAAGTTGATGGCTTCGGTCGCACCGCGCACAAAGATGCACTCGGCCGGATCGTTGGCCCCCAAGAACTCAGCCACCTTGCGGCGGGCCGCTTCGTAGTGATCCGTCGCTCGCGAGCTGAGCGGATAGACACCGCGATGGATGTTGGCATTGTCTTGAGTGTAATACTGGACCAGCGCATCGATAACCGCTTGCGGCTTTTGCGTCGTGGCACCGTTGTCCAAGTAGACCAATGGGTGCCCGCTCATGTGCGTTGACAGGATGGGGAAGTCGGCGCGAATGGAATCCGCCAAACATGCAGTCATCGTAGTTTTCTTTAGTAAGATTTCAACATTCTTCGCGTAGACTAGGACCACCAAAATTTGGTTCATCGCCTAGGTCATCATCGAGCGTGTCGAGCGGGCTGGCCAGGGCGGCTTGTAGCGTCCGTAGCGGCAGTCGTGCGCACGGCGACAATCTCAGTAGCTCGGAGGCCGGCCAACCCAATTGCTCCACCCAAGCCTCAAACGACATCTCTGACCAGGCGGTTGCGGCCTGTCCCTCGCAACTGCTGGCCAGCATCGACGCCAAGCCTTCGCAGGTCGAGCAGCCACCTCCTTCAAACCAAGCTTGCAGGACGGCCCTTTGTCCATCCAAGCTGAGTTCGAATTCGAGTTGACAGCCATTCTCCGCGCAGCGCACCATCGCGCCGTGGGTCGGGGCTTCGTGGGGCCCGCGATGATAGGGGTCTTGGTAATAATCCTCGAGTGTCTGCTGCAATTCGCTCATGATCAATGGACAACTTTAAGTAACGCAAATTTCTTCTTGCCGCTGCGCAAGACGATGATCGATTGGCTGGCCAGGTCCTTTTCTGTCAGCAAGTGGTCGACGGCATCGACGCGTCGATTATTGACATAGCAACCCCCCTGTTCAACCGTTCGCCGCGCATCGCTTTTGCTCTTCGCCAGGCCGACTTTGACGAGTGCGTCCAAGAGCGGCACCTGTGCCTGCAACTCTGCTGCGGTAACGCTTGCGCTGGGCACGTCGTGAAAAATTTCGCTGAGTTGAGCATCGTTCAAATCGTTGATCTCGGCACCAAAGAGCACTTCAGTCGCTTGCGTGGCGGCGGTCAATCCGGCTGGTCCATGCACGAACTGAGTCATCCACTGCGCCAGTCGCTTTTGCGCGGTGCGTGTGTGCGGCTCAGCGGCCACCGACTGCTCCAGAGCCATGTATTCTTCGCGTTCGATCTCCGTCAAAAACCGCAAGCACATCAGCACATCGCTATCAGCAACGTTGAACCAGTATTGGTAGAAGGCATAGGGGGACGTACGGGCGGCATCCAGCCACACCGCGCCGCCGGCCGTCTTGCCCATTTTCTGGCCACCGCTGGTCAATAGCAGTGGGCAAGTCAGTCCATGCAATTGGACGCCGTGCATCCGCCGCCCCAGATCGACGCCTGCCGTAATATTTCCCCACTGGTCGCTGCCGCCGATTTGCAGTCGGCAATCATGCTCGTTGTAAAGGTGGGTGAAGTCGTAGGCCTGCAGCAGCATGTAGCTAAACTCAGTATAGCTCAAACCCACATCATCGCGGTCCAGGCGGCCTTTAACCGATTCCTTGCCGAGCATCACGTTGACCGGGAAGTTCTTGCCCACATCGCGCAGGAAATTGATGTACGACCAACCGCTCATCCAGTCGTAGTTATTGACCATCACGGCTGCTGAGGCACCTGTGAAGTCCAGAAAGCGGCTCATCTGCGCCTTCATCCCGTCGACGTTCTCAGCCAACGCATCGGGAGACAACAGCACGCGTTCTTCCGATTTGCCGCTCGGGTCGCCGATCATGCCCGTGGCACCGCCGACCAGAGCGATCGGTTTGTGCCCAAACTGCTGGAAGCGGCGGAGCATCATCAGCGGTAGCAGGTGTCCGCAATGCAGGCTGGACGCAGTTGGATCAAATCCCGCATAGACGCTTTGCGGCTGGACCAGCAATTCCTTGAGCGCTTGCGTCTCGGTGCTCTGGTGAATCAAGCCGCGCCACGCAAGTTCTTCGAGTATGTTGATTTTAGTCATGAGCTCTTTGTGGGTTGATTGGTCCTAGGTGGCGTAAGCTTTCAGCTTGCGATCCAAGTGCATCCCAAGCTGGAAGCTTGCGCCGCCGAGTAAGTATCGGTAAAAAAACAAATGTCGCAACTTTAATGCGGTAACGCGGATTAGTGGCGAAGCCACGTCAGTAGCCGTGGGTGTCAACCCACGGGTTATTAGTTGCAGCATAGGTCGATTAGCCGCGAAGCGGCGGTAGCAACTAAGCAAACGGGAAAGGTGTCGATTTGGGAAGGGCCTGCAAGGCCAGTTGTGCGAATTTCATGTCTGCTTGCGTGGTCACTTTAATATTCAACGGGCTCCCTTCGACCAACCGTACCGTCCCACCGACGGCCTCTACGATGGCCGCATCGTCGGTCGCCACTGCGGGTTGCGGGTGTTGAGCGTACGCATCTAGCAGCAACTGTCGCCGGAATACCTGCGGCGTCTGTGCCAACCACACTCGTTCACGCGATAGCGTCTGCTCGATCGACTGATCGGGGCGAGCTCGTTTTAAGGTAGCATGGCAGGGCGTAGCCAAAATGGCTGCCCCCGTTTTGTCGGCGGCGGCCACGACCGCATCGATCCAAGCGGTTGCAATGCAGGGGCGCGCCGCATCGTGGATAGCCACCAAGGGGATCTCGCTGCGCACCTCGCGCAGTCCATTGAGCACGCTGTCCGCTCGTTGCTCTCCCCCCAGCACGACTTGAATACCCAACATGGCTGCCGTAGCGGCATACTTTTCGTTAAACATCTCGCGGTCTTCGGCAGCGATCACCAAGATGAGCTGCGCCATATTGGGGTGTCGCGCAAAAACGCCTGCCGCCAGTGTCCACAGCGGCGCTCCTGCCAGAGTGGCATACACCTTCTTTTGGTGCGGATGGCCAAAGCGACTGCTTTTTCCAGCAGCGGCCAGGATAACTGCAAAACGACTCACCGGACACATCCCTACAACGGTTGCCAACGATATTAACCTCAAAATTGTCCCCTCGACAGCCGAAAGGTCAATCCGACGTGAGCCAACAAATCAATATCTCGTCGTAGATAAGCTAGTCTTTCACCGTACAGTGCCCAACATGTAACGCTATGAAACAACACGATGTCTGCTGCGCAACTTTCAGCCCCCACCACCGTATTCGCTGAACTAGCTGTAGAAGCGGCGCTGGCTGCCCGCATCTGCAGAACCGCGCACATGCCCAGCGGGCTTCTAGAGTGGCTTTCGCATACGGCAGCCGCACCGGGCGGCTTGGAGCTAGACCGCCCCCGCAGCGGTGATCCACAAGTTATATCAGCCTTCAACCCAAAGTCTGGCGACTACGGCTACGGTGTCCTCCAGTCCCCGAGCGATCCGCAGCTTGTAGCAGCTCTGGACGAGATCCTCGGCCCTTCAAGCACGGGAGCTCCCAAGCCGCAGCAGCGTCAAGCTCGCAGTGCTGCCCAATGGCTGGCAATCGCCTGTCGCTACTCCACGGAACAGTCCAGCCACCTGCACCTGGCTATCGGCCCGCAGTTGCTGGCCGCCAGCCTGCTGCCCCTCTATCGCTGTCTGGCGACAGGAGATCTATGCGAGGGGCTGCGGCAAACGCAACTACGCCTGCGCGAAACCCTGTGCCTGCTGGCTGTGTGCCAAGAGGTCGGCCCGGCACTAGTCGAGCTGCTCGACTCACCTAACGCGCGGCTGGATTCTCCACATGTCGTCTTGTCTAGGGAGTTCAATTTGAGTCTGCCGCATGTCGCACACTTGCTGGACGAGATAAATGGCGAGGTAAATACCGAGTGCCAATTGGCGGGCGGGCAATTTAGCCTGGCCGCTATCGAGCGCTTGCAGAGCTTCGACATTCGCAGATCGCATCTCACCACGCTAGCTTGGGCCGCGCCAGAACTGCTCTGGAACCTTGCGGGCAAACTGACTTCAGAAAACGCAGAGCTGAAGCTGCCATACTCGCAGACCGATACTCACCTGCCGTGGAATCAACTGCCGTGGAATCAAATAGTTGATCACTGGCACAGCATGCTACTTTTGCTGAACCGCCCCCTGCTGCCTGATCCAGCGGCCGACAGCGACGGCTCTTCACCTTCGCCGAAGGTCGTGATCTCGGAGATCCCGACGCACAAAGAACCTAGCTTTGTCGATTTGATCCGCCACCAGATTGGTATTTGTCGTTGCAAAGACCGTGCACTATCGCTCGTGTCGCTGGTCGTCATGCCCGAGGATACCACCCTGAGCTCGGCTACTTCTAACAACGTTCTGAATGTGTGGCAGCAGAAGTTAGTCAGTTGGCTAGCCGACCAGCCACAAGTCGTCGAACCACATGCGTTTGTGACCGGCGAGGGAGAGCTGCTGCTGTGCATCCTGGACTTAGAACGCAACGAGACCACTGCGCTCTTGCGGCACGGATTGGTTGAAGTGTTGACTGGCCAGCACTTCGACGACAGCCGCGGCAATTTGCTGGCCCAGGTCGACGCCCCCGCCAGATATCATGCGGGCATCGCTTCGACCAGTTCTCCAGGAGCGCACTTTTCACCGGAACAGTTGATCGATCCGGCCATGCGCTGCTTGTCCGCCGCCCGCCAGCATGGCAAGGCATCGATCAAGAGTATTGAAGTCTACTAGTCCTTCTTGCGGTTGACTTGGCGCTCACCAATTCAGACAATTGCGACAGTGCGGCACATCCTTTAGAAACCGCCAGCAATTGCTACAAGGACATTTTTCTAATGCGGCTGTATATCTTCATCGCTTTGGTGTGCGGCGTAGGCTTTCAAGCTGGCTGCGGTTCGCTAGGTACGTCGCTGCCGACATGGCAAAGTACATTTGCCGCAGGCAGTGGCAAGTCGGCTGACAAATCGGACGGGAAATCGGCTGCGACCGACGATCCGCTCAACGTTGATATTCCTATTGCCAGACCGACCAAAGATAATCCGGTGACCGTGGGGGCGGCCGTCAGTCGCACGCGCGTCTCGCCCGGTGAGCAGATCGTGTTGGTTGTCCGCTGCCAGACCGCCGATCCCTGGTATATCTACGCCGCCGACGGTGCGACGGATGTCGGCGTTCCCACGCAGTTGAATCTAAAACTTCCACCGAATGTAACGCAGAGTTCCACATGGCAATTGCCCGACGCGGCGATCAAGGCCTCGCCACTGGGAGAGATTAGTTCTTATGCTGGCGATTTTCGCTTTATGATCCCGCTTGAGATATCTGCCGACGCGACCGCCGCCGAGATGGAAATCCAATGCGAACTAGCCTATCAGGCTTGTAGCGATGCGACCTGCCTAGCCCCCGCATCGCAACGCCTAGTGATCCCCTTAGCAGTACAGACGCGCTAATTGCTCCGCCCTACCGTAGAACAGTAGAACGGTTGTCTCCAACCGTTTCTCCCCAACCGTTTCCCCTCGCCGGCGTAAAACAGTAGAACGGTTGTCCCCAACCGTTTCCACTCGACGGCGTAGAACTGTAGAACGGTTGTCCCCAACCGTTTCTCTCGCCGATGTAAAACAGTAGGAACGGCTGGGGACAGCCGTTCTACGATAAAGGGATACGGTTGGGGACAGCCGTTCTACGATAAGTGGAAACGGTTGGAGGGAAACGGTTGGGGACAACCGTTCTACGATTGGTGGAAACGCGGTACTAGATCGCCGTGCTCATCGAATGCCAGCTCGCTCGGTTCGCTCAGAATTTCGATGTTGGGCAAGCTGCCCGCACGATCAAAGAATGCTTGACTGCACTCGACTTCCCCTAGGCTCAGCGTGTCGCGAATCCATAGAGCCGTCACCTGCTCGGGGGCAACGTAACCCGCCAATTGACAGCCGGTCTGCAGCGCTTGCCGATCCGTGGCAAAGTCGATCGGAAGCATGCCAGCGGTGACATGTCCGGCGGTGATGCAATTAGTAAACGTCGTGTGGCGATCCATCGCTTCGATCACGCGGCGGTGGCACAGTTCCGCCAACCCAATACCGCTGGCGTTGCCGTGCGTCTGAGCCGTCAGGCCACGCACGTAGAT
>CAKQNH010000116.1 GCA_934255105.1 uncultured Pirellulaceae bacterium | reverse complement strand
CCAACGTGATCGTGCTGGATGAACCGACCAACGATCTAGATGCCGAAACGTTGGAAATGCTGGAAGAGCGTTTGGTCGACTACAACGGTACGCTGCTGGTTGTCAGCCACGACCGCGAATTCCTCAATAATGTGGTCACCAGCACGATTGTATTCACCGTCTCTCCCGACGGGACGCGCGAAGTCGAAGAGTACGTGGGCGGCTACGACGATTGGCTGCGACAACAACAGATGCAGGCCAAAGCGGCGGCGACCATCGGCAATGCACCGCCTGCGGCTGGTGAGAGCTCATCTGCCACAAGCACCTCAAAAACTACCGCATCGAAGGGAACTAAAGCTTCTTCTGCGCCTGCTGCCGCGTCAGTACCCAGTCGACGATTGTCATTCAAGGAGCAACAGGAGCTCAAATCACTGCCGCAGCGCATCGAAGCGCTCGAAGAGCAGTTGGTGAAAGAACAAGCGGTCATGGCGGACCCGCAATTCTACAAACAGGCTGGGGAGGTTATCGCGGAGCAGCAAGCCAAGCTGCAACGCTTGGAAGCCGAAGTGGCGCAAAGTTATGCCAGACTGGAAGAGCTCGAATAGCCTGGACCTAACTCTACGCTTGGAGCCCAGGTTTCAGCCTTGCGAATCGCCGCAAGGCTTCACTCCAACCGTTGCGACGAATTTTAATTGTGGCGTATAAAAAGGGCGGGAGTGCCTTTTTATACCCCACAAGTCATTCCCTGCCCACGCGAATCGTACCCCTGCCCGCGCAGCGGGAGGGGTCGAGCCTAGGCGAGGGGGAGGGTGGAAACGGATTGCACAGATGTAGATTGCGCTTGCCCTCTCCCTCGCTTAGGCTCGACCTCTCCCAGAGGGAGAGGATCCAGTGCGAGCAGAGCTAACGCAAGAAAATCGATAGGGAAAAGGCTCGTGAAAAGTTGTGGGGTATAAAACGGGCAGGAGTGCACGTTCTACGGGTGGAGGTCGACGAGACTCAATTTCCGATCAGATATTTCAACAGCGAAGCGAGCTGATGGTCATCGAGCACTTCACTGAAGTTGTCGGGCATTAGCGACCGCAGCGTGTCGCGGCGATCGCTGACGCGCGATGCGGGAATCTGTTGAAACTTCCCCTCCTGATTGGTGACGACCAAACTGCCATCTTCGTTGTCGCGGACTAAGCCAGTCAATACCGTGTCGTCGTCCAGTAGCAAGGCCGTGATGCTGAAGGCTTGGTCTACATTTGCATTTGGCTCCAAGATGTCTTCGCCCAAGCGGTGCACACCGCGGACAATGACGCCGTCGAGCTGAGGTCCGACCAAAGCGCCGGCTCCGTGCAGTTGATGGCAGGCGGCACAGTGCTGCTGCATCAGCTTTTGGCCCAGTTCCGCATCGGCGGTGTCCCAGTTGAGCTTGCTGATGCGCTGGGCCGAAGCCAGCTCACGGGCCGGCTCCTGTTGGGCGAGTTGCATGTGGTGCTCGAGATACTGCTTGCTCTCGGGCTCGACCCCGCCGGGCAACAGCACATCGGCCTGCCGCATGCTCCGCGGCGAGAGCACGCTGTGCTGTAGCAGGTGCCGCAGCAACTCGCAGCCCTCGGCTGACCGCATCAGCTCGCGCGCCAGATCGACTTGTTGGCTGAGCGTCAGCGAGCCAACCAGAGCCTTGCTCCACTCGACCAAGTCCCGCGGAGGATCTGCCTGTCGAGAGTCGGCCAGTGGTTCCGTGGGAAGCCTGGTAGCGTCGGCGTCGATTGGCTTGATGGCCAGCAGTTGTGGAGTCAGCAAATCGTCGCGACCGATCTTCAGCGCCTGCTCGGCTAGCGTGGCTGCGGCTCGATGACCAGCACCAATAAGCGCCGCGAGGATCACTTCAGACTGCTGGCGCACACCCAGACGCAGCGATTCAATCGTGGCAGCGTCCAACTTCCGCAGGCCGCGGCTGACCACAGCCCGGTAGGCGTCCAGCCAAGCCGCATCGTCGCTCGCATTGAGTGACTCGAGCGAAAATTGCCCAACTGCTATCCAAGCGTAGGCACTCCCCGCATCGCCATCGGTGATAACCAGTTGCACCATCTGCCCGGACCAATCCGCCAGCGACCACTGGACGGCCTGCGCGGCGTCGCTACGTGGCGGAAGGGCTTGCTTGATCTGCTGACCCGTCTCCACGTTTTGTAATTCGATGTAGTTGCGCTGCGGATCCGTTTGACTTGGCAAAGCATTATGACCGGCAATCAAAAACTGCAACTCGGCCGGGCATACAAATGGTTCACTGGTCAACTGTCCCGTGTAGCTTTCACCGCGTGTAAAACTCGAGCGTAACGACACCTGTTTTCTTCCCGCCGCCCGGCGCGATTCGCTGCTCCAATCGCTTCCGGCGGCATCGCGCCAAGTGTATTTCTCCGGGCGACTGCGAATCACATCCTCCAGCTCAGCCTGCAGTTTAAGGCCGAATTCGCGTAGCGGTGGCGACAATGCGCTATGCTGGCCCAAGTAAATTTCGCATACGCGTTCGAACTGTTGCGATTGTTCTAACAGACTGTCTGGTTTGACTCGTTTGAGCACCAGCAACAGACGCTGCAGCAGATTGACATCGGCGTGTTTCGTCACGGCGGCTAGCGCAGTGTCGATCCACTTGGCATCGCCCGTGGGATGCGCTGCAACATAGTCGAGCAAGCGTGTGGCCGCTTGCAGAGTTGGCACCGCGACTAGAGTTTCAGCGATTATCTGGTCGCGGCCTGCCGTGTCAGTCGGTGCCACCGCCGACGATTCGGGTTTCAATCCCAGCGATGCAGCGGATGAAAGCTGAGGCCAGTCTACGGTGGCAGGAGCCAATTGCACATCGTCCATTAAAATGTTCCGGATGGCGATGCGCGCCACGTGGCTTAGCGCGGCGTCATAGGTGGAGTCAGTCGGTTGGCCGATCAAGCTGGTCAGCAGCCCAATGTCGCTGGCCGATTGGATTGCACCGAGCAACTGACAGGCGGCCAAATTCGCATGTGGATTATCAAACGGAAGGTGCTCCCTCACACGCTCGGCAGCAGCCATGCGTTGTGGCCGAGGTAGCTCGACCGCTAATTGCAGTTGCCGCACCAGCAGGCGAGGTGGCGTTGATTTCGATAGCAGTTGCGTAGCGAATTCCAACTCTCCGCGCTGGAGCAGAATTTCTAGGCAGCTAATGCGCAGGAGTTCACTTTGATCGGCATCGAGCAGCAGCGCTCGAGCGGTGGCAGAGCTGAACTGGTCCGTAGTAGCTGGCAGGGCTAATGAGACCGCCAATTCGCGGCGGGCACTATTGGTACTTGCTAGTTCGGCAGGCAGACGCTCGCCATCTACAGCCAAGCGATTGGAAGGCAAGTGGGTAGGAGGCAAGTGGGTAGGAGGCAAGCGGGCAGCAGGCAAATTGGTCGCAGGCTGAGCAGCCTGGGAGCCATCGTAGCTGATGCGCCAGATTCGGCCGCTGGTGCGGTCGCGACCCGGATGCTCCAGAGGAACTTCGTAGTGTCCGATGATTCGATTGTAAAAATCTGAGACATACATGGCACCATCGCTGCCGAGCTGAATATCGACGGGGCGGAACCACGGATCGTCGCTCGTGAGGAAATCAGGCAGTTCGCGAGCTTGGGCCGTGGCCCCCTGCCACTCCAATGCGTTGCAGTTGATGCGGCTCGTCATCACATTGCCGCTGTAGAAAAGCCGGCGATAGGGCGCAGGGAATTGCTCGGCCTGATAATACAGCAAGCCGCAGATGGCGGTGCTGCCGTGCAGGTGACTCATCATCGATGGTCCGAATCCTAGTCCATCGTGCGGCCGACCAAAGCTCGGATAGCAAGCACCGCGCAGCAGTTGCGTTAGCGGCTTGCTGTGACAGTCCGCCGAATACCAATTGCCCCATTCGTCGCGAGTAACGCCGAACGGATTGACTTGTCCGCTGGTGACCTGTTCGATGCGTGAGCCATCTTGGCGAAAGCGAAATGTATTTCCGGAACTTAACTGGACGCGAGAGCCATCCGCGGCCGTCACTAGCGATTGATTGTTGAAGCCGTGGCAAGCGTAGATCCAGCCGTCTTGCCCGCGCCGCAATGAATTGATCATGCCGTGGGTGTCGCGCGAGGTATCAAACGGGCCTAGCAGCAGAACGCGCTCGTCGACTCGATCATCTCCATCGACATCGCGCAGCAACCACAGGTTGGGAATGCTAAAGCAAATCACTCCATCGCTGACCGGCAGCAATCCCATGGGGATGTTCAAGCCATCGGCAAAGGTGGTTGACTTATCCGCGCGGCCATCGCCGTTGGTATCCTCTAATATTTGAATGGTATCTCGCCCCTGCGCGCCCTCTGTGGCTGGGTAGGGATACTCGCGCGAACTGGTGACCCACAGTCGTCCGCGCGCATCGAAAGCCATATTCATGGGTTTGGCAATTTGCGGTTCGCTGGCAAATAGCTCGATCGAAAACCCAGGCGGCAAGTGAAATTTTTGCTGTGATTCTGCGGGCGACAGCCAAGGCGTCTCGCGGACTCCTTGGCCATAGATTTCCGCTGCCGTGGTTGGCTCAGCGGCTCCCTGATAGGCTTCTGCTTGAGCCGTGCAGGGCGAGACCAGCAGGAACCAGTTCATGCAAAGAACTGAAAGGAATGATAACGCCATGGGGAGGAAGGAAGTGGTCATAGTTGTTTTTGTGAACCTTTAGCATGGCTTAGATCAACCAGCCTAACAAGCTGTTGCTGGAACCGCAGGCATGCGCTTTGGACGGCTACGACTTGTCGTAGCTTTTGCCAGAACCCGCGGCGCAAAGTGTGTTCGATGGTATGGAACAGTTTGAACCGGAAGTTGGAAAACTGAAGGAAAACTGAAGTTGCTACCGCCGCTTCGCGGCTCACCAACTTATGGTGCCACTATTCCGTGGGTTGACACCCACGGCTACATGCTGACGTGGCTTCGCCACTAATAGCTTCGCCACTAATACACGCTACCGCAGCACTAATACACGCTACCGAAACACTAATACACGCAACCGAAACCAAAGTTGCTGAATCGTTGATCATAATTGATTTCACTAAGTAAAGCTTGCTCTAGTTACAATCTGCCGATCGACCATCGACCGTCTTCAAATAGCAGTAGGCCGAGTACCTTTCCAGTGACAGCATTGGCTACGGGCGAGCCGCTCAAAGGTGCCGCGATGGCTACGCCCGGTGCAACCGTGAGGAGCTGAGGCGAGGAGTTGGAGAGCCGCGTGCCATCGATTGCCAGTGGTGTGCGCAGTTCTGGATTGATGACCAACAGCACACTTTCATCGGACCACTGACCATCTATATCTCCAATGTTCCAGGCTGGTAGTTCGACCGTTGGGGGTAGTGGCAACCTGGCGATTGGTTGCGAGTCGCCGGCAGCTTGGGCACTTGAAGATGCATCATCCGCAGAGCTGCCTGCAAGCGGCTTAGCAATCAGTGGGAAGCTATAGCCGGCCACTTCGATCATCACCTGGCTGTCCGATTGCTGCGCGCGGAAAATGAAGCTGGCAGGAACGCACAGGCTGCCATCGGAGAGCGCGAGCCCCCAGGTTTCCAGCGTGCGTCGCCGTTTGAAACCCAGCCACGACTCTACCCAACTGGCCACCACGCGCTGGGGACTGGGGAGGGCAAGGCGGCTGGATGACACGCCGTTGGGCGGATTGCGAGAACCGAGCATGTCGATGCGCGGCTGCCACTGCAACCACTGGGGCTGCGGTTCGGCCTCGAGCATAAAGCGATGCCCGGTGACAACCGCTTGACCGAGCTCATCGGGGGTGGCCAAAGCGATCCCCCCGCGAGCCCAAGCCGACAACGATTCAACCGATACCTGCACACCACTCAGCCCGGCTTCGAATTGAATGCCGCCTATGGTCCACCACTTTGAATTGTCGCGGACCAGCGGGGCGAACTCTGGTTCAATCGCAACGCCGATTTTGACCGTAGCACCATCGTTGGCTAGCCTGACTTGGTTGACGCGGCCGACCTCTAGACCGCGGTAGGTAACGGGGGCTCCCCGCACCAATCCCCAACGCCGCGATGCGTCCAATTCAATCTCCAGCGAACCGTCGCGGCGGGGCAGCGGCGGTGGTTCGCCCAAGCCGCTAAATTCCGCACTGGCGGGTCCCGCGTTAGACGTGGGTTGCATGGCAATGTAGCGGCCACCCACGAGCGTTTCGAGCCCGCGAATTTCGGTCAGGTCCAGCCTCGGACGCTCGATCCAGAACTGGGTGCCGACTCGCGCGAGCTCCCGCGATTCTCCGACCAGTCGAACGCCGACCAGAACCTCGCCCGCACTTGGTGCCAATTCGACAAACGTCACCTCGCCGACCGCGATCCCCAGGTAGCGCACCGGATCACCCTCCGTCAGCCCTTCACCAGCAGGAAACTTGATACGAATCTCCTGCGACTGACCATCGGTGAATCCGAGCGGTGTTTCGTAGCCTTCAAAGTTGATAGCAGCGGCGGCCGTCAGTGCGCCTGGCACAACCCCCACGAACTTGGCACCTAGCACGGTTTCCAGACCGCTCACGGAGCCCAATCGCAGCCGCGCACGCTGGATCCAAAACTTGCTCCCCTCAACGGCCACACGTTGGTTGCCGGGAAACAAACGAATGCCGACGTTGACCCCTTTCAGGTCTGCGTCGAGCGTTACATGGCTGACCGACCCAACGTCGATGCCGCGATAGCGCAGCGTGTCACCAGCTTTCAAGCCATAGCCGTCTAGGAAATGGATCGTAATCTCGGGCCCCTGCGCCCGCAGGCTGTAGATCACCAGCCCCATTGCCAACAGCGAGCACAGCCCGGTCAGCAGCCACAATCGCGTTCTCAATCGTCCGGCAGCGGCTTGTCTACCAGATCGCAGGCTGGCTTGCGGAATCCCAGCCTCGGGGGAGGGGAGCGATGGCATGGGACGCGATGGATGTGAGGCGGAAGAATCGCTGCGACCTGTCGGATCTGGACTGGAATCTGGGTTGGGGGAATTAGTCATGGGAGTCGCTGGCTTTCATTTCCCATATTGCGTGCGGGTCAAACATGATCGAGGCAATCATACTCATAAGCACACACATCACGAAGGCGACCATAGCGGGACCGATATGAAACGTCAGGATCTCGCCCAATTTTACTAGAGTCACCAGCAGGGCCAACAGCAATACGTCCATCATGCTCCAGCGGCCCGTCCATTCAACCACGCGATAGATCCATGCTTGGTGCTGGCGGTGCGTCAGTCCGATATGGCTGAGCTCCAAAAGTGCCAGTAATTTGACTAGCGGCAGGATGATGGAAAAGACCAGCACCACCAGTCCGACTAGCAGGCTGCCATGGCGGATTAAATCGAGTGTGCCGCCGAGCAAGCTCGCTGTGTGGTGGTGGCCCATTTTCTCGATGTCCAGTATGGGCAGCAGGATCGCAGGGAAGTACAAGAAGAGCCCGCCGAGCGCGGCGGCAAAGCAACGCTGCGAACTGCGACTGCCGCTGCGTCGACCCGAATCAATCACGCTGTGGCAGCGAACACAGCAGGCCTCTTGATCGCGATCCAGCGGCGGAATTTGATGCACCAGACCGCAGCGATGGCAAGCTTTGAAGTGGCTGTCGGATGCTGGCATAGATCGTTTTGACGTATTCGGTTTTTATCGACACTTCTCGCTGAACGCCACCGATAATCTCGATTTTTCGTACTCGTACTCAATGAAATGGTACTCGTACTCCTACTCGATTCGCATGCGGCATCGAGTAGGAGTACGAGTACCGCCTACGGCTGAGTAGGAGTGGGAAAATGCAACATCTCGCAATCATTGCAAGCGAAAGTCATCGACGCAGACGTAGCCTTTGTCGCTGTGGTCGACGACTCGAATTCGCACGGTCTTGCCCTGGTGCGAGCTGCAGTCGAAGCTGACTCGCTGAGGTACATCCGGAGACTTCGGCTGGATCGCTTGCAGTACCAACCCGGTGGTTTCATCGACGATCTCTACGCGGGCCTCTGGATCGGCTTGGCCAGACAGCAGAAAGCTCAGCTTGGGATGCGTCAGTTCGAAGGGACGGCTGATCAGTTCACCCAGCAGCTTAGGGCTGCTGGAGCCGGTATCGATGGCGAACTTGCCCTCAAAACCGCTACCCGCCGCCAGTTCAACCAGCGCGGTAGCAGCCATGGTGCCGCGCAATTCCCAGTCGCTGACGTCGCCCGCTTCAAAGCCAAAGTTGAGCCGCCGACCATCGATGGCGGGAACAAAATCTGTCGACGCCTTGAGCGGTAGGCTTTCGCGGGCGGCCCGCTGTCCGTACGGGTCGGCGGCGGCCAACTTGGGCACCAACGATTCGGACGCGGGCAGGTCGGCCGGACGCTGCAGGAACAGATAAGCACCACGTTTGTTGCCGCTGACGATATCCTGCAACCCATCGCCGTTGACATCGCCGACCATGACCTGCGTCCCCACACCGCTGCTAATATCGATCACGTGCGGAATAAAGCGGACTCGGTCGCCACTGCGCTGCGTTTCTAACCACAACAAAATCGCCGGCTGTGAACTGCCGGGATCATGATTGGCGTGCGCCCACCAACGCTTGCCGGTGACGATATCTGGTACGCCATCGCCATTGATATCCCCCAGATCGACAGCATGTAACTGGCTTACGGCCAAACCAACGGGACTGGTCGCCGGATCGTCGCTCATGATTTCCACACGTTCAAACTGTGTGGCAGCGGGGTTCGTCGCTCGGTAGTAAACCAACCCGAATCCATGTGCCGCTAGGCCGGTGAGCACTTCATTGCGTCCGTCGCCGGTCAAATCGACGGCGAACATTTGCGAGCCGCCGCCAGCAAACGCGAATGGATGGAACACCCAATGCTCCGCGGCAGTCTGCTTTTCTCTACCGCTCTCTTGGTTGGGATTCTGCCACCAGCCATCTTTTTCGATCAAGTCTAGATGACCATCATTGTTGACATCCCCGATTCCCAAACCGTGCGTGAAGCGTTGGTAGTTGTTGTTGGGAGAGATGCGCACAAACCGCCAGGGGTCGGTGGGCGATTGGCCGGCATGGGTAGCGTAGCCGTAATGCCCCTGGGAACTGCAGATTAAATCTTTAACTCCATCACCGTCGATATCGGCGACCAGCGGCGATTCGTTATCGACTGAAGCCAAGATCGTATGCTGAGCCCACAACTGATCGCGAGCTGTGCCTTGTGAGGTTTTGCCCCCTGGGTTTTGGTACCACCAACTCTCCTTGCCGGGAAAGCCCAGCACCAAGATGTCTGGGTGTCCGTCGCCATCGACGTCGTCGGAGTACATCAAGAAATTCTGCGAATAGACGGCGGGATCGAAGGCCTCTCCCGTATAGAAGCGACTCTTCTCGGTGAAGCTTGGACCGTAGTAAATCCACGGACCAATAGCGACATCCCCATGGCCATCCCCGTCAAAATCGCCGTACGTCCCACCTTCGCCATAGAATTGATCGCTCAGTTGAATGCGTTCAAATTCGATTTGGCCCGCCTGCAGTGCTGCGGTGTGCAGCACGGCGGCGATCAGTCCGGTAGCCAGCCACGCGCAGTTGGGGTGAAGCGAATTGCGAATACTCTTGGTGTGCGGCCCAGCGATCATAATTTTTGCTGCCTTCGTTTATTATATTTATTACTTTGGTAGACCAGTCATCAACTTCTTCTTCACGGTTAAAATAACGTCTGTCCTATTCTGGCTGATGGCAGCCCACGAAGCAATCA
>CAKQNH010000115.1 GCA_934255105.1 uncultured Pirellulaceae bacterium | reverse complement strand
ATGGTCATGCAGGACATGCCGCAGCCGCGGAAAAGTTTCATGTTCGCGCGCGGACTCTACAACCAACCCTTGCAGGAAGTGACTGCGGCGCCTCCCGCATTTCTGCCGAATCATACCGGGACGATAGAGCGGAGTAGTTCGGAGGCAAGTTCCCCGGAGGCTAACGCTTCACAGCCTGCCGCGTCTCAGGCAGAGATGCCGCAGGACCGCTTGGCACTGGCCCGCTGGATCGTCGACGATGCGAACCCGCTCACGCCGCGCGTCACCGTGAACCGCTTGTGGCAACAGTTTTTCGGAATTGGGCTGGTCAAGACGGTTGAGGATTTTGGTGTCCAGGGAGAGCTCCCACCACACATGGATCTACTGAACTGGCTAGCGGCCGATTTTCGCGACAGTGGTTGGGATGTGAAACGTTTGGTGCGTTTAATTGTCACCAGCCATACCTATCGGCAAACATCGCGCCAGGTACAGCCAGCGGCGGACGATGACCCTGAGAATCGTTTACTAACCCGCAGTTCGCGGTTCCGCTTGCCCTCGTGGATGCTGCGCGACCAAGCTTTGGCGGCGAGCCAACTTTTGTCGCCGGTCTCGGGAGGCGCAGGGGTCAACACCTATCAACCCCCGGGTGTCTGGGAAGAAGCCACCTTTGGAAAGAAGACTTATAAGCAGGGGCAAGGAGAGGAGCTCTACCGACGCAGCCTGTTTGTTTTCTGGCGGCGAATCATTGCGCCCACATTCTTTTTCGATACCGCCACGCGGCAGACGTGCACGGTCAACAGTGTCCGCACCAATACGCCACTGCAATCGCTGTTGCTGCTCAACGATATCACCTACGTGGAAGCCGCGCGCACGCTGGCTCAAACAGCGCTACAAGCCGATTTCAGCAGCGACGCCGAGCGTCTGAATTCGATCATGCAGCGCGTTCTATCACGCGAGGCCACACCAGCCGAACAGTCGGTGTTGCTGGGGGGACTGCAGCGTAACCTGCAGATGTTTGCTCAGTCCGTTGACAAGCAAAATGAAACGCTGCAATTGCTGTCTGCTGGCCAATCGCCGCGAGACAGCCAAATCGACGCTGAGCTGCATGCTAGTTGGACTGTCGTCTGTCTGACCATTTTAAATCTGGATGAAACACTGAACCACGAATAGGTGTTGGTCATGAATCAATTGCAGCAACTTCAAACTCACCTTTCGCGTCGACACTTCTTTGGCAGAACCGCTACGGGTATTGGCACCGCGGCACTAGCCAGCCTGCTCGGTAGCGATAGCCGCCTGCAAGCTGCCCCAACCGCTGCCGTTCCAGCAGTGCCCGGCCTGCCGGGTCTGCCCCACTTAGCGCCTAAGGCCAAGCGGGTGATCTATCTATTTCAAAACGGTGGCCCGACTCACGTCGATATGTTCGACTACAAACCGCGTTTGCAGGAGATGCATGGCCAGCCGATACCGGATTCGTTGGTTGAAGGTCGGCGGTTTAGCACCATGACCGGGGCCGCTAATGGCAAAGTCATGTTGGCACCGATTGAGCCGTTTGCTCAGCATGGGCAGTCGGGTGCTTGGGTCAGCAGCCTGATGCCCTACACAGCGCAAATCGCGGACGAACTGTGCTTCGTCAAAAGCATGCATACGGAGCAGGTCAACCACGCGCCGGCCATCAGTTTTGTGCTCAGCGGTAGCGAACTACCCGGGCGACCAACCATCGGTGCTTGGCTCAATTATGGGCTGGGTTCGGAGACCAATGAGCTGCCTTCGTTTGTGGTCATGACCAGCGTCAGCAAGGGTACAAGCTGCGGACAGATCTTTTACGATTTCTATTGGGGCAGCGGCTTTCTGCCCTCGCGCCACCAAGGAGTCAAACTGCGCGGTAGCAGCGAGCCGGTACTGTATGTGGCCAATCCAGATGGCATCAGTCGCCACATGCGACGTGGGATGCTCGACGATATCGCGGCGATCAATCAAATTAAGGCTGACGACTTTGGCGATCCCGAGATTGCCACGCGCATTGCACAGTACGAAATGGGTTTCAAGATGCAAGCCAGCGTGCCGGAGCTGGCCGATCTATCGCAAGAGACCGCCGAGACGATGGCTTTGTATGGTCCCGGAGTTGAGGAGGCGGGTACTTTTGCACATAACTGCCTGATGGCTCGCCGCATGGTCGAACGCGGTTGTCGTTTTGTGCAGTTGATGCACGCGGGCTGGGATCAACACAATAGCCTGACCACTGAACTGTACACGCAGTGCCGGGACACGGATCAAGCCAGCGCTGCGCTGGTGCTGGATCTGAAACGCCGAGGCCTGTTGGACGATACGCTCGTTATCTGGGGTGGCGAGTTCGGGCGAACACCGTTTCTACAAGGAGACATCGCCAATCGGCCAAGGTGGGGCCGCGATCACCATCCCTACGGATTTACCCTATGGATGGCTGGCGGTGGTGTCAAACCGGGCATTAGTTACGGCGCGACCGATGAATTGGGAATGGACGCCGTGGAACAACCCGTCCACATCCATGACTTTCAAGCTACACTATTACACCTACTAGGCGTCGATCATGAACGTTTGACCTTCCGTTTCCAAGGTCGTCAATTCCGGCTGACCGACGTCCACGGCCAAGTCGTCCGCGACATTCTGGCGTAGCTACCGCTTAGGCAGCGGCACGCGTCAAGGATTTCATTCCCTCCAAGTCACACCTGCCTTTGCGGAACTCGCCAAGAGTTTCGAATGCCTAACAACTCTCAACAACTTTACTCCATTCTGGAAAACACCATGTTACAAACGCGTCACTGGCTCTCTATTCTCCTGTGCAGTTTGATTTTGAGCTGCCCCCCACTCACGGCAGAGGACGCCCCCCAAGATTCTCAGCCTCAACCCAAGCATGTACGAATTCTGACCGTAGGCAATAGCTTTACTCACAACGCTACTCGTTATCTGGACGACATCGTACAGGCGGCCGGGCACAAGCTGACTCAGAAAATGTTATCGATCGGCGGTTCGCCACTAGAGCGACATGCGGGCATGGCTTTGGCATTCGAAAAGGACCCAGCGGATAGTTCGGCCAAGTATTCCAACGACGAGTCCTTGCCGCAGGCGCTGCAAAGCGAAAGCTGGGATTTTGTGACGATTCAACAGGCGAGCATCAAAAGCCATGATGTCGAAACCTATCGGCCCTACGCGGAGCAATTGGCCGACGTGGTGCATCGCTATGCGCCTCAAGCGCAGTTGCTGATCCATCAAACTTGGGCTTATCGAAAAGATGATCCGCGATTCGCCGGACCTCCCAAGACGGAACGTGAACCGGCCACGCAGGCTGCCATGTATCAAGGGATAAGCGACGCCTATCGCACCATCACTGCTGAATTGTCTGCACGCCGCATTCCAGTAGGCGACGCATTCTGGATGGCCGACAACGACGCCGAATATGGCTATCGTGGTGATGCCGCCTTCGACGCGACAAAGGCAACCTATCCTGACCTGCTCGATCAAACGCATTCACTGCATGTTGGCTATCGTTGGCTTGATCGTCGCGGTAAGCAAACGCTCGGCATGGACGGGCATCATGCGAACTTAGCTGGCGAGTACTTGGGAGCGTGCGTATGGTTCGAGTGCCTGTTTGGTGAGAGCCCCGTGGGAAATGCGTTTGTGCCGGAGAATCTAGATCCTGAGTACGCAGCTTTCTTGCAGTCGGTAGCTCATCGAGCGGTCGAGCAAGCTAAAGATACTGTGCGCGGCATAGCCGATCAAAGCGTGCCCGCTTTCGATGATCCAGCACCTCAGCGCTATGTATTGCAGGCCCGCGCCAGTGCGATCGATCCGAAGACCAAAGAATACCCTGAGATCAATTTTGTTTTCGGCAGCGATAAAAAGCCGGCAGATATGGAATTCGCCTCAGTCGATACGCGTGTCGCTCCGCAAGGCAAACTGACAATCTGGCTGATGGGAAACAACGCAGGCTTGTTCGAGCGACTGAACGGCTATGGCATCCACGCGATTGGCGTGAGCTATGCTCGGCAGTGGTTTGGCACGCTATGCCAACCCGCTCCGTCCGATGCTTATGCGCGCGGCAGGGTTCGATTGGAAGCGGCGACGGGCTTGGACTTTAGCGACGAGTTGGATTTGCAGTTGCCCGACGGCGCGGCCGAGCGTGTGCGACAAATGCTGTTGTGGTTGACCAAAGAGAATCCGCAGGGCAAGTGGGAGCAGTTTTTAGCCGACGACGGCTCGCGGGTGCGATGGGACAAAGTCATCCTCAGCGGAGCTTCCCATGGTAGTACCACCGCCGCGCGTTTTGCTCTGTATCAGCGGGTCGATCGAGTCGTCATGTTATGCGGCCCCAGAGACCAGGATCAGGATTGGCAGGGGCTGCCTTCGGCAACTCCAGCCAACCGCTTCTTCGGCTTTACTCATGTACTCGACGGTGGCTGGACGGGACATCACTATGATCGCTCGTGGGAGATGTTGGGGCTGGACAAATTCGGCCCAATTGTAAACATCGACATGTCTTCGCCACCGTATGAAAACTCGCGACGCCTGATCACTGCGGCTGATGAAGGTGGCGATGCAGGCCGCGCCCATTCGTCGGTAACGCCCGGCGGTTCGTCCCCAGAAAATGCTGCAGGGGAAAAACTTTTCGACCCCGTCTGGAAGTATTTGTACAACCATCCTGTGGAAGAATTTCAGGTTGTCGGAAGTGCAGCGGCGCTGTGAGGTCTGAGTGGGCAGCCCTGAGCGACGGTACAGAGTGCCTGACGATGCTGGCCGGCGGTGAGGTGAAAATGGTCTTAAAGACTGACACAATTTCTAGTGTTTGTTGTCAAGACTAGTTTGAATCATGTGTCGCCCTCCGGGCTGTCGCACCCAATGGCTCCAATCCGGTGGCTCACGCCACCGGCAGGGATGTTTTGCCCTCCGGGCTATGAGCTATGAGCTATGAGCTATGAGCTATGAGCTATGAGCTATGAGCTATGAGCTATGAGCTAGTAATTCGAAGATCGCCATGTTGCCTTCTTCTTTCTAGGGCAGTTGCTCTGGACGTGGCCAGCAGAACCCTCTAAGTAGAACGGGGCATTGGTCCGCGCATAGCGCAGCAGCAACGAGGTGACGACGATGAGCTTCCCCGAAAACAAATACCCATCATTCTGGCGAACTGGCCTCTGGATAGTGGGCCTGATCGGCGTGTGCCAGTGCGCGGTAGCGCAGAACGCCGACGCACAATCCCAGGTTGATATGAGCGTGCGGCGTCAGAGCGGTGGATGGCAGCCAACCGTCAAAGCACGCGAGGTCCAGACAGCTTACTATCAAGCTCAAGGAAATCTCTCGGGGGGTATGCCCGTCTTGCCAACTGCCGGACAAGGCGTGCCTGGGGGTAATGAGCACTGGAACGGAGGGCAGCTTCCTGCATTTCCTGGCGGGGGGGATATGCCACGCCCAGTCTCCCCGCCGATCACAGTGTCCCCATCGGCCACAGTATCTCCACCGACCGCAGTGTCTCCACCGACTTCGGGGCCAGACTCTATGTCTGACAACATGGCTCCGCCGCAGCTACCGATGGCCAATCGATACCAGGAGCCCCCCTACCCTGCCAGAGACTCTGGAACGGCTGACAACCGTTACAACGATCAGCCGAGCTACGGTAGTCAAGCTTCTCAGGGTTCTCCACTGCAGGGCTTTCCGTCGCAGGGTTTTCAATCGCAGGGCTTTCAATCGCAGGGCAACAACCCTGCGGGGCCACAGCCTAGAGGCTCCAGTGGAGTTCCGGCGCGACTAGCTTCGACTGAGCTGCGCACGATTCAAAACGGGGGTGAATCCCAACCGGGGGGACGTGATCCGAACGGTTCGGGCTTGCGAGAAACCGGTGCACAGCCGGGCGGGGCTGGATGGCCTCAGGACGGTAGACCTGCTGCTGAGAGCTTTACTTCGGGTCTACCCTATGTCACACCCGCGCCGCGCGGCCGCTATGCCACCTCGCCGTATCAGCCAGCCGTATTTCAATCGTCCGATCATCGACCACAACTCGTGCCAGCACAGTTTGCTAGTACGTCATCGGTCATTCCGCCAGCCAACGCGGCAGCACAAGGCCTGCGGCAGGCCGCTCCGCCAGCGAATTTGATCGCCACGCAAGCTACCATGCCCAATTACGTAGGAGCAGCGCCGCCCGCCTATTTGACAGCCCAGCAAGCCGCGCTACCGCAGTATCGTTACCCGCAGCCCGGAATTTACCCGACGGCCTATCAATGCGCTCAACCGGCCCCCAGCTTTCCATCGACCGGTGCCGTTCCCGGAGGCTATATTCCGCCTACGCTGCCACCCAATCTGACACCGAATCTGTACACGCCGAACAATGCGGGCTATCGCCCTCTCTTTTCACTTGGCCAAGAAAACTACAACGTGCAGTTGGGACGCGGGATTATCGGCCAGCCGACGGCCTATGTGCCCGGGCAACACATTCGCAATTTCTTGCGTTATCTCTCTCCATAAGGCTGCCCGTGAGCTAGGCTTCGGGAAACACTCGGGCGCTGGAAGTAGCGTACTGATAGTGGAATAATTCGCCCTAAGCCTACAATCGTTACTACTCCATGTCATCCGCCAGCATCGCTCCAGATCAGCCAAGTCGCAAGGTGGGCGATGCATTTGCGACGGGCGTGCTGGCCATGCTGCTTTTAAATCTAGTGCAGCGCGTGGTTGGGCTACTGCGCGGGCTGGGGTTCTGCCATTTCTTGAGCGATGTCCAACTGGGGCAATGGGCCCTAGTGAACAGCTTTTTGATGATAGGGGTCCCCATCGCCGTGCTGGGGTTGCCGGGCAGCTTTGGTCGCTTTGTCGAGACCTTTCGCAGCCGCCAACAACTCGGCGATTACTTCCGTCGCGTGCTCGTAGTCAGCCTATGTGGCCTAACGCTGATGTGCGTTGGCATCTTAGCCTTTCCGCAGCAGTTCAGTTGGCTGATGTTTCGCGAACAGACCAGCTACGATATCGTCGTGTGGTGTGTAATTACGTTGGTTAGCGTCACTATCTTCAGCTTCGTCAATGAATTGGTAGCAGCTCTACGCGAGGTACGAGCGGTATCGCTGATGCAGTTCACACAAAGCGTGGTGTTTGGCGTAGTGGGTTTGGCGATTTTAAGCGTCCAGCCGAGTTGGAGCATGTTGCTGCCCAGCTTCACAATCGCTTGTTTATTAGCGACGGTGCCCGGCATCTATGTCATACTGATCAGCTACCGAGCTGAGTTTCAGTGGGGCTCGCGGTCCGAGCACATGGACGGTCGAACATTGTGGCGACGGATCCTACCCTATGCGTTTGCTCTGTGGGTCATGAACCTGCTGAGCAATCTGTTTGAAGTGAGCGATCGCTATATGCTGCTGCACTTGATCAGCGGTGCGGAACAAGCCGGTCAGGCGCTGGTAGGCCAGTACCATTGTGGTCGCATCCTGCCCAATCTGCTGACCAGTGTGGCACTTATGTTAGGTGGTATTTTATTGCCTTACATCAGTGCTGATTGGGAAGCGGGCCAACCGCAGCGCATTGCCGCTCGCCTGCGCCAGGTGCTGCAATCGATCTCGATTGGTTTCACAGTTCTGTCTATCGCCGCCATGTGCGTGGCACCGGCGCTGTTCTATTACGGATTTCAAAATCGGTACCAGCAGGCGGAAGCCATTTTGCCGATCTCTTTGGTCCAGGCCGTGTGGACGAGCCTGTTCATCGCGGCGCAATCCTATCTGCTGTGCATCGAACGCGGCAAGCGGCTGGCCGTGTTGATGGTTGTGGGGTTGGGCCTGAACTTGCTGCTCAACTGGTGGTTAATTCAGCAGTATGGTTTGTTCGGAGCGGTGCTGGCTACCTCGATCGCCAATTTGTTCACGTTGTTGTTGCTGCTGTGGCAGATGAGTCGCCATGGTTGCTGGATGGGCTGGGGGACAGTGGCTTTATGCTTGACACCGCTGTCTGTAGCTGCGGGTCCTGTCGTGGCTGCGATCACTCTGACCGTCATCGTGTTTTTGGCTGGCCGCACGGATTGGTTGCTCTCAGCGGTCGACCGCCAGCAGATAGACGCCGCGCTGCTTCCCAAACTGCAAAAACTTGGCATCCGCCTATCGTCCATGTGGCCCTAGCGTCGGGCTGGCAAAAGTTTGACGTTGACACCAGTTCGATCAAGCATTCGCAAAAAGCATTGAAGCCCCAAAACCTATGATTCAACTCGGCAGGACATACAACCTAAAAGTGGTCAAGGAGACCGAGTTCGGAGTATATTTAGATGCGGAAAATCTAGGCGAGATTCTGCTCCCCTCCAAGCATGCTCCGGACCTCTTGAGCATCGACGATACCGTCGAGGTCTTTCTTTACCTGGACTCGGAGGATCGCCCCATCGCGACTGCTCAAACCCCCAAAGCTGAAGTTGGCGAATTTGCGTATTTGCAAGTCAAAGACAATACTCAGATCGGAGCATTCTTGGATTGGGGCTTGGACAAAGACGTCTTGGTTCCTTTTTCAGAACAGCATCGACCGATGACTGTGGGTGATTACTACATCGTATTTCTGTATCTCGATAACCAAGGCCGGATCACTGCCACATCAAAAATTGACAAAATTGTGGCGGACGATAGCGAACACAATTTCTGGCCTCAGCAGGCGGTCGATTTGATTATCGCCAACAGTACGGAATTGGGCTTCAAAGCGATTATAAATCACAGCCACTGGGGCTTGCTGTACAAAGATGAAGTGGACCAACGGCTCAGTTTTGGGCAAAGCATTCAAGGCTATATCAAACACATTCGCGAAGATGGAAAAATTGACTTGAGCCTGAAGAGTGGTCAGCAAATCCGCGACAGCTATAGCCAAATCATTCAAGATTACCTACGCGATCATAACGGGTTTGCGCCGCTCCACGACAAGTCTCCTCCCGAACAGATTTTCGATCGGCTTGGGATGAGTAAAAAGCAATTCAAAAAAACGATTGGTGCCCTGTATAAGCAGCGAGTCATTGCGATTGAAGACGATGGAATTCGATTGCTGTGATTAGCTCAGTGGATGACGACAAGCTGATCGTGTTTAGAACTGAAAATCGCCACTAGGTCGGTCGAATGGTGCATCGGCTAAGATTCGAATGACTGGGCAATCTGGCAATGCAGACCAACGCGAGAATCACTTGGCTGATAAACCATAAGCAAGGATCGGCGGAGCGATTCACGACAAACGATGCAGTCCGGCGAGCAAGGATCGGCGGAGCGATCCACGACAAAAGATGCAGTCCGGTGAGCAAGGATCGGCGGAGCGATCCACGACAAAAGAATGGCGACTGAAAACCCCAAGGGATTTTGCCGCAGCTATTGGGCTGACGCACTCGTGGTCAGGCGGTGGATCATGGCGATAAGCTTGGGACTATCCAATGGCTTGGTCGTGTAGTCGGTGCAACCAGCGGCCAAGCACGCATCGCGGTCGCTCTTCATGGCGTTGGCGGTGAGTGCGATGATCGGTAGCGTACAGCCGAGGCGACGAAGCTGTGCGACAGCGGCGTAGCCATCCATCACCGGCATCTGCATGTCCATGACGATCAAGTCAATCGTCGGTCGGTCGCTCGATTCCATAAACTCGACCGCTTCCCGGCCATTGGTTGCCGTCAGCACCCGGCCGCCTGCCTTTTCAATAAAATGCTGTGCGAGATAGCGAATGTCGCGGCGATCGTCGACGACCAAAATGTTCGCCGATAGCGACAAGGATTCCGCAGGCACTTCAGC
>CAKQNH010000114.1 GCA_934255105.1 uncultured Pirellulaceae bacterium | reverse complement strand
AGCCCATCGAAACTCTTTTGTCCAAGGGCACTGAGAAATTGCTTTTGAAGCGTGGTTGGTTGGCTCATTTGGAATCAATTCCTAGGTTGCTGATTCTTGCCCAGTCTACCACTTTCGCAAGCGAAGGATATTCCTTAGCGAGCACTTCAATCGCTCTCATTGCTTGCACGCCGGTACCATCGTGGTAATTCCAGTCCTCCTCAGGACCCAAATACACAACATTCGCATTCTTGGCTGCCAAGGCTTTCGCCTTAGCGTCGATCTGCTTAGCAATCTCAAAACGAATCAGGATGTAATACAGCTGCATCCATGTGAACCGGATCGGCTGAGCAACGTCCCTTGCAAACTTTTCCCCATTCAGAATGTCATCACGTTCCTTGATCTGCTGCTTTTCTTTCGCTTTGGCCCAAAGGTCTCCCTTACCTATCTCGATGATCACCATGGCCGGCTCCAGTCCGTTGTGGCGCAGCTCATAAATCCACGCGTCTTTAGGAGACGGAATACTCGCGAAGGAGCAGTGAAACCTGTAGCGAATTTCTGGCTTGTTGGTTCGTCCAATGTATCTGATCGCTCCGGGAAACATCGGGTTGTAAAGTCCATAGATGAACCTAGTCCGCGGGTCTCGCGATTTAGCGTCATCAGTGATTCCGATAATTCCCATCGCACAAACTCATAAGTGGTTAGCTGCATTTTTGCCAAGGCACGATGGCCGATTGTAGTAATTCCGTCCAATCCGAGAAACTCCGGCCCGCCGTTTCCTGCCCGAGAATTGGGCCAAGCGGCCACCACGATCCATCGCGGTTGAGATCTCCTTCCGCAACTCGCAAGCGTAGATTCTTACCGCGACTGATCGCCCGTTTTAGCCGGCATCGGGCGGTAAGTCAGATAAAAAAGCATGCTCCGCGGAGCACACAAATTACCAGGCCTGAAAAAAATATCATCGCCATAAGTTTAATAGCCAACGGCAGTTACGGTCTAGTTTGAGCGAATAATTCGAAACCGAGATTGACCGATAATTTGAAAAGGCCCAATTTCGGTGCGTATTCCACTAATCTCCGGAGCGCAACCCAATGGCAATTAAATTTAGCGTCGACCTAATTTCTCTACGCGAAGTCCCTAACCATGTGCCAAAAGTGAACGGAAAAAAAGCGGCGATGAGTTCCGTTTACCGCTGGGCAAATACCGGCTTGTCAGGCGTCAAGCTGGAAACAGTAGCGGGGCCCTCTGGCAGCTACACCTCACACGAAGCGATTGCGGCATTCTTCGATGCGGTAAACCGAGCTCGCAAGGGAGAAACGCAATCCCAGGCCACGCCGGCGAAGACTAGCGACAAGGCGCACTCAGCCGCAATGAAGCAACTGGACGCTGCCGGCGTCTAGTTCACATAGTCTTTTGTACTTTCGTTGGCCCACAGAATACCTGACGCCATGTGAGTGTTTTTTCACCCAAATTGAAAGCAGAGCCATGTTCACCGAAAAACGGATTCGCGGCACAACCCGGAGTGTGCACAGTGCAACCAAACGAAAAAGGGCCGCCCCCGTCAACCGACAGGAGCGACCCTAAATGGTCGCGACGGGGGCCAACCCGAAAAGCAACATGCAAGACTTCAAAGCATACCACGCGCCGTCACAACGAGCAACATCGCCGTGGCTGTCCATCTATGACGCGGCTGCTGGCCGATGCCGCACAACTCCATGGCGCATTGCCAGCCCAGATGACCGACTGCGAGTTCGACCAGTTGGCCGTAGACATCCGACGCGCGATCTACCTACTGGCCGACGCGAGCGCCAAGCTGTCGTGCGTGCGCGAAGCACAGTGGGCGTTGCGGCTGGTTTCCGAGTCGATCGACGTGGGGGGGCGGTTATGAATCTCAGTAGCCCATCCGTCCCTGCACTGGCCAACATGCTGCGAGAGTGCTGCGATGAGAATTCAAATCATGTCGTCTGGATTGATTCCGTGGGCGACATCCACATTACGACGCTCCGCAGTGGGCAGTCACCGGTAACTCTTGAGCGATCCGAGCCAACCATGAAGCACCGCTACCCTACGCTCTGCGCGGGCTGTGGTTATACCGGCCCAACGGCCGCAGACGATGCACAGTGGGTCCTCGAGTTGCTCAGTACGCTCGTTGCGCAATGGCAATATGGCATGGAGGTGAGCCCATGATTGCTACAGCCCGATGTGTGGACGTGGACGAGTTTCTGCGTTGTATTCACGCCGATGGCAGTATCTACGAAATACGTTCGGTCCACTGCCCAGAGCGTGTTGGTGGCACGTTCACTTCGACTATGGCGGGATGGTTCAATGATGCCGGCGCGGCTGCTGAAGCGATTGCTGAGGTTGACGGTCTCAAGCCTCCGGCGATCTACGTGACGCTTAACCCTGTCAATCCAAACTTACTTGGCCGTGGCAACAATCGCATGGTCCACAAGTGTCGATCCACTACCTCGGATGAAGACATAATTCGAAGGCGGTGGCTGTTCATCGACATCGACGCTAAACGGCCCGCTGGTATTTCAAGCACTGATGCGGAGCTGGCAGAAGCGGTAACGGTGTCTGATTCGATAGTCAAAGCGATGCGTGACGACGGATGGCCCGAGCCATTGGTGGGGATGAGTGGCAACGGTCGTTACCTGCTGTGGGGTATCGATCTACCAAACGATGAAGCGAGCAAGGAGTTAATCAAATCGGTTCTGCAATCATTAGCGGCCCAATACGACTCCGATGGTGCTGAGGTCGATTGCTCAACATTCAACGCTGGTCGAATAGCCAAAGTGCTTGGCACGGTTGCGCGCAAGGGGGATGAGCTGTTGGGTGTTGATGGAGTCGATGATCGGCCCCATCGTCGCTCGTGGTTTATTCCACCCACTGAGCCATTGCAGATTGTGACTGCCGAGCAACTGCGAGTGGTTGCAGGTGAATCGCCCGAGCAGTCCCCCAGTACTCGACTTGCGCGTGTGCAAGCATCGACGGCCCAGCCGGATGTTATCGATCGTGCATCAAGGTATCTGGCGAAGTGTGAGCCCGCCGTGGCTGGGCAGAAAGGCCACAGCAAATTGTTGACTGCGGCTGTGGCGATGGTTCAAGGGTTCGCATTGTCGGATGGTGATGCAATGCGACTACTCGCACAAGAGTACAACCCAAGGTGCGAGCCGGCCTGGAGTGATTGGGAACTGCGTCACAAAGTCGACGAGGCTGGCAAACTGCCTGGTGAGCGTGGGCGATTGCTGAACGCACGCAAGGCATCGAGCAAACAGACAGCAGGACCGGAGCAATTAAACGATCCGGCTTCTGATCCGGTCACGATTCCAGCAGGCCGACTTCTCACTCAGTACGTTCAGCAAATCAGAGCAGGCGACCTTCCTCAGTTGATTTCTCAACCTGGCGTGCTCGATGGCATCGAGGTAGGAGCAGGGCTAATAACTATTATCGGTGCCCCGCCAGGGTTCGGAAAAACGGCTCTGGCCATGCAGGTGATGTTCGACGCATTGGAGCTCGACGATACGCTACGTGCAGTCGTCGCTAATGCAGAAACGTCCTTTGATGGACTTCTTAGACGCGAGTTGACGCGGATTACGCGCATCGACTCCAAATCGATCAGGTTTGGTCAACTTACTCCGCAGGACCTAGAGCAGATTACCGCGGCTGCCAGCGAGCTTATACCGCGACTACAGCGGGTCGCTGTGCTCAATGACCCGTGTAACGTGATTCAGCTTTACAAGCTGCGAGACGAGCCGCCTGGGCTTCTAATCGTCGATTACCTTCAGAAGTTCGCGCCGTCCGACAAGGATGGTCGTCAGGGCGCTAACGAAGTGGTGGCAGCGCTACGCGCTCTTGCGAAGCTGGGGTGGGCAGTTCTGTGCCTCTCCGCCACGAAACGCGATTCAAAAGGCCAGCACAACAGCAAGGAGCTGGGCCTATCGAGTTATCGTGACTCAGGGGAGATCGAGTACAACGCCGACTCTGCCTATGTCATGGTTGACAACGGGCCAATGGCTGCTGAGTACATTCGGCACATCACCTTGAGCCATTGTAAGAATCGCCACGGACAAAAAGTGGACCATCAGCTTTGTTTTCACATGCCACGGATGAGCTTCGGCGCGATGCCTGCCCATGAATTCGAGGGTTCGCCCGAGTTTGGCAACGTGGTTGGCGTGGACGATCCCTTTGCGGAGGTGTCCTAATGCAGAAAAAGCGGAAGTCTCAGCAGCGATTCGAGCAAGTAAATTTGCTATGCGATCAAGTATTGCAATGCCTTCCGTCCGTGTCATGTCGGCTCGTCCTATTACTTGGATGGCGGCACGCAAGTCCGCAGCGTATTTTTCGCAAATCATCGAATGAGTTAGCGACGTCTGCCGGATTGAGTAAGCGACAAGTGCAACGAGCCCTCGATCAATTAGTCGGAATCGGAGCTCTAAAAATCGTCGAACTTGAGCGGGGGTCAATTCCCAGAACCTACCAGATCACCGGACTGCCCCGCCCGAAAAGGGGTGACACCATGTCACCCGTAGCAGATAGCTAGGGGTGACATTTGCGACACCTAGGGGTGACATTTGCGACACCTAGGGGTGACAGGATGTCACCACATACAGAAACAGAAACATTACGCGGTACTCCGGCGTGGACGCTGCGCTACGCCGCCTATCCGCGAAGGAGAACGAGAATGCCGCCCCCCAACGTGAGACCCGCTAGGGCTGCCGGTTTACTTTCGGAGATTCCCTGTGACCTGAAGCGGCTGTTTGATTCGATGGACGATCGCCAGCGGATTTGGTTCCTGATCGATTCCATGGATCGATTGAACAACGGCGACGCGCTGGCGTTGCTCGGCAAATGGATTGATAACTGCAAAAAACTGGAACGCCCTGAATGACACTTCCGGCCAAACTTGATCCGAGTTCCGTCACAGTGATCGCGGACACTCGCGAGAAAAAACCGCTCGACTTGTCGCCGCTTCGAGTTCGGAGGCAGACCTTGGATACCGGCGATTACGCCCTGGCAGGCTGCGAGTCGCTTCGGATTGAGCGCAAGAGCCTCCCAGACCTAATCGCGTGCTGTGGACGCGAGAGGGCCCGCCTAGACCGCGAGATCGAGCGTCTGAGAGCCTACGAGGTTGCTGTGCTGCTGGTCGAGTGCACCTGGGCCGATGTCGAGCTTGGCCAGTGGCGCGGAAGTGTTAAGCCGTCCCACGTCGAGGGGGCGTTGCTCGGTTGGGCCGCAAAGGGGATCCAAGTTGAGCTGGTTGGCAATCGTGAGCGCGCTGGTCGGTTTGCCAGCCGGCTGTTGTACACGGTCGCTAGGCGTCGTTATCGCGAACTTCGTGCGCTGCTTGAAAATCAGGGGGAGTCGGTTCATGGGTAGGAGGCCAAAACTAGACAAGCTGGCGAATCTTCAGTGGGATCTCCACACCGCTGCCACTGCCGGCAACAAGGCCGAGTGCAACCGATTGCGGCCACTGATCCACCGCGAGCGGTTGCGTCGATCTTTGGGATCGATGTGCTGGGTGATCGTGTCAGACGGTCAGGATCGTGATGACCTCACAACGGGGATGCTTGTGGGCGTGGGGACGGTAAATGCGACCATCTTGGTCAACTGTCGGAAGCATAAGGTACCACTAGGAATAGTCCGACTTGCCAGCGGTGAGGACGAAAAGGAGGGTGCAAAATAGAACAGAGCAGGTGCCAAAAAGGGCTTCAAATTTGGAGCCTACCGGCGAGCAGTCGTTTTTTCAAATTTTCAACAAAAAACAAGGTAAGAAAATGGAATTCGTAGAGGAATCTGCATTGCAGCGAGGAAAACTGTTTTCCGACGGTGCCCAGAGCCCGAATGTGGCCCATTCTGAGAAGATTTTTGGCCGCATAACTGGTGACAATCCGCATCGACTGCTTGATTTCACTGGCGAGGTTCACTCGCTAGAGGGCATTCAGTTCGCGTTCCTGATTGTGGTTTGCATGGACTCCAGGGAGAAGGCGGAACCGACGCGCGGCGAATTGGTGAGAGTGTGCAACCGAGCCGGCTTCTCGACGGCAGCGCACGGGTCTACGCTTCCCGATGGTACAACGGCAATGCTCTACGATCCGCTACGGAGGGCCTAACGTCTGCCGGCCGGTTGAGTTCATTAGTAGGCGAAAGGACCACTCGAGATGATTTGCAGGGTTGTAATCGCGAATGTAGCAATTTTGTGCGGCCATTGTATCCGCGTGGCGGTGGGCGTTGGGATGCTCGCTGCCTTCCTGGCCTGCATGGCGCTGATCGCAGTAATGCTGGTGTACCATTTTTGTGTGCGTGTCCTGATGCTTGCAGTCGCGTTTGGTGCGACGTTACTGGCTGGCGGATCCGCTTGACGCTACATCACTGGGAGCGTTTTTTGAGCATCGGCGGACACCCCCGCAAAGTGCAGGTGAATGGGATCGCATGCCCTAGCGGCGCATCTAGTGGTTTTGGTAATGATTGCCTGCCGTCTGATAGCAACTAGAATAAAGGTTGGAGAGTCACCAGAGTATGAATAAGCCAGTCCCAAAACCAACCATTCAGCTACGGCTTTTCGGCGGCAATGTCCGGCCTGAGTCGATCTCTGTGCGGACTTTGGCTGAGTTGACTCGGGCTGTGCAAACGCTCTCGGGGTCCAAGCTGCACTTAATGAGCGTCCGACGCAGCTCGGCGGGCTATCAATTTGCTGCCGAAGATGACTTGATAGCTAAGGGCCGACTGATACTGTCAGGCGAAGCGCTACAGGAACCGGAAAACCTGTTAGAGGCAACGATGCTGTCGGCCTTCGACACGCTTGCAGAGGTTGCGCGGCAGTTGCAGTGCAAGGTTGAGATGCGTGGAGTGGACAAGTCCTGGCGATGGATAGTTGGAGCTCGCCAGTGGGGTGACATAAGGCGGCGGTCGGTGATGCGCGATGAAGCGATAGTGACAGGCCGCTTAGTCCGTGTAGGAGGTGCAACGGCTAGCAAGTGTGGGATACAAGTTGCCAATCGCAAGCGGATGCTGATCTGCACGCTGCGCGGAGACCACTTGGCACGGCGACTGGGCGAGCACCTTTACGAGGAGGTTACGCTGCGAGGGGACGCCGTGTTTTTCGTACGTGACTTCAAGCTAATCAGCTTCGATGTGGATAGCTTCGACCGTGTGAAGCGTGGGAGCTTTCAGGAAATGTACGAGGCGGTTCGGGCTGCCGGTGGCGATGCGTGGGATGACATCGAAGATCCAATCGCAGAAATCGAAGGCATGCGCTAGATGACCGAAGGTCCCAAACATCCAGCGGCCATTGATACGCAGATACTGATTTTTGCGCTGCGCACGAAGTTCAAGGATGATGACCAAAAACAACTTGCGGCCAGATCCAGAGAATTGCTTAAGATGCTGCACGACACGAGCACGCCTATCGTGCTCTCATTGATTTCGGTTGGCGAGTACCTAGTGGGCGTCGAGGAACGACGCAGGGCAATGGTTGGGCAGGAGCTTGTGGAACGATTTCGAATAGCCCCTTACAACTTGAGGGCGGCTGTCGTGGCCGCTGGCCTGGTACCTGAGGCCAAGAAGCTGGTAGACGGCGACAGGCAATTGCTGATGGCGGATTGCAAGATTGTGGGGTCAATCGTGACTTATCCTTGCAAAGTGTTCTACACGCATGATGCCAAGTTGAGAAAATTAGCCGAACCAGTATTAAACGTGCATGGGCTGCCTCCTCAATTGTCGCTTGACTTGGGCGATGCTAAGTAGACAGACGAGCGATAAAATCGCTAGCTTCTGTTCACACTCCAAAAATTAGCAAGGAAGTATTGTATGAGTCCAGCCGCTAAACTGCCCGATAAAAACTCCTACGCAGGACGATTTGCCGCGCGACTGCGGGCGCTGAGAAACAAGTCTGGCCTAAGCGTGGAGGATGTGGTCGCGGTGATGCAGAAAGCCGGATACCCAATCAGCGTGCAAACTTACTACGGATGGGAGAATGGGAAGCGACAAGCGAACTTGGATGCCATACCGGCCATCGCCAAGGCATTTGAGCTCAAGCCACGGGAGTTGTTACCCGTCAAATAAAAAAAGGTGACTACAGAATCCTTGACGCGGTTATCCGAAACGGATAATCTAAAGTGGTCACGTCCGCCAGCCGAATCATAAACCGCTACTACTTTCCCTGGGCGTGACAACTGAGGGCAGGTGGTTAGCGGTTTTTTTGTTCTTCTGAAAAGGAAAAAAATATGGAACGCTGGCCGGCACTACTAACGCTGTCTGAGGCAGCGAACTATCTGAACGTCGGAGAGACGACTATCAAGCGACTGCGAGCGACTGAGGAAATCAGTTCGGTGCGCATTCGTGGCTCGATCATTCGCTATCGGCGGGTTGATCTGGACAAGTTTATCGAAGAACTGCCAGAGGCAGTGGGTGAGTTCAAGGGCAAGCAAAACTAAGTATTTTCAAAAAAGTTGACCCCGCGATGCTTGTAACATCCGGGGTCGTGGTCCAAAACTTCTAGAGGAGATTGAACGATGCCTATCGTGGCTGAAGAACAAAGAAAAGTCAATCATAAGAATTCATCGAACTGTCTGTGGAATGTGAATGTAATTGACACAACCAATGGCGAGGCTTGGCAACTCTGGGCTAATCTGACCAAGCGCGAAGTACTCAGCCGCTTGCGACTGTGGGATGAGCATAAGACAGAATGCGTCCTGGTGCCTTACCCGCAGTGGCTGCCTGAGTTCAAGAGCCATTCTGCCGGTTGCGATCAAGCATCTGGGGTAAACAACTGACTGCCGCGAAGATACTATTTCATCCGCCCCGGAGAGTTCACTGCCGCGCCGGCAAACGGTAGCGATGCCTCCAAAGGCCGATGCAAACGTTTGGATTCTGCGGGCAGCCAAATCGACATCGACCCAAGTAGCCGAGATGGATAAATTCTCTTGCATGATTCGTGCAGAGTCCCTTTCCGTTGCTCTTCTCGCAGTTCGGTAATTGCCATGGCTGATTCAGCTTCAGATTTCTTCGAATACGGCCGCGGCTTCGCGCTCTACTCGCAGGGCATGACCGACGTTGGGCGTAAGTTCGCCAAAGACCCCATTACCGGCAAGGAAGTCACCGCGCCAGAGCCTGAGCTAATTCAGGCAGCTATCGAACGCGATACGCTCATGCTGGCCAAGATGATTGGCCCAGACCTGACGCTGACTGAATACAAGAACCTGCACGATCAGGTAGCCTTTCTTCAGCAGCAATACCGTGACCAGAAGATTACTAATGCGATCTATCAAGAAAAGCTCTGGTCACTGCCCGACCGAACGAAGAAAGAGCGATCTCAGAAGAAGTCCACGCACTACGCGCCGAGCCGTGACGCCAAGACGGGTGAACCCAAGGCTAGGCCGCTGGGGACCGATGTTACCGATATCCCAGTTGAGACAATGCAAAAGCTGTCTCCCGACATGGGAAACATGCCGGAAGTCAACTTCAAGGAATTCTGGGATTCGGTGGTTGCCGAGGCTGCTGATCGTTCCTCTGGCGGCGGTAATGGGGCTCAGCCAACCGGCGAGCCTCGGCCACTGTCTCCATCGCACAGCGACGTAGGGATCCGGCCTGGCGCTCAGCCGGTCGTTAGCGCTGATTCCAGTGTGTTCAGTGTTCCCGCGCCGTCTGGGAAGCGTGGTGGCTTACTGGACCAGCTTCAAGCGGGCCTTGATACCATCGGGATTGTCGAGCCCACTCCGTTTGCCGATGGGATCAACGCGGGGATCTCTGCTGTGCGTGC
>CAKQNH010000113.1 GCA_934255105.1 uncultured Pirellulaceae bacterium | reverse complement strand
CCGTGCTGATCGGCACGCGCTCGATCGACAAGTCGTTGATACTGGCCAAGATGCTGCGAGATGTGGGCATCGCTACCGAAGTCTTAAACGCCAACGAGGTCGAGCGAGAAGCGGAGATTGTGGCGGCGGCCGGCGAGCGGGGCCGGGTCACAGTAGCTACGAATATGGCCGGTCGGGGGACCGACGTTAAGCTTCAAGCAGGGGTCAAGGAGATCGGCGGCATGCACGTAATCTGCACCGAGCTGCACGATGCGGCCCGGATCGACCGCCAGCTCATTGGTCGCTGCGGTCGCCAGGGGGACCCCGGATCGTATCGGCAGTATTTATCGCTGGACGACGATATCCTGCGAACCGGCTATGACAACCGCCGCGCCGATCAGATGACCGAACGCGGCAAACAGCAGAGCGGCCCCTTCCACTCCTTGGCTGGTTTGCTGCGCAAGGCTCAACGCCGCGTGGAACGCAAGCATTTTCGCGATCGCATGATGCTGCTGCACCACGAGCGCGAGCGGACGAAGCTGCAGCGAGAGATCGGGCAAGATCCCTACCTGGATACCGCAGAATAAGCTAACCCCCCTTGCGCTAAAATCCAAGGCGAGTAGGATGCTAAACAAGTTAGATTACAACTGGACGGCCTAGAGGTTCCTTCATGAAAATCGCAGTTCTCAAAGAACTCTATCCTGGCGAGCGGCGTGTGGCGTTGGTCCCAGCCAACGTTCCGCAATTGGCCAAAGCCAATATGCAGGTCCTGGTAGAGGCCGGCGCAGGTGCAGAAGCTGGCTTTCCGGACCAACTCTACTCGGATAAGGGGGCAACGGTCGTACCCGACCGGGATGCAGCCCTCGCCGCAGATATCCTCCTGCAAGTTCGCTCGGTGGGGCTAGATGCGGACGCGGGGGCCAGTTTGCGCAGTGCTCTACGGGCGGGTCAAATCGTGATCGGTTCCTGCGATCCGCTGGGTAAGCCGCAAGCCATCGCGGATTGGGCAAACTCAGGTGCGACCCTATTCTCCCTGGAGCTGATTCCACGCATCACTCGTGCGCAGAGCATGGACGTACTCTCGTCGCAGGCTACCATTGCCGGCTATCGCGCCGTGCTGGTGGCAGCTACCGAACTGCCCAAGATGTTCCCCATGATGATGACTGCGGCGGGAACATTGACACCCGCCCGCGTGTTCGTCATCGGGGCTGGCGTAGCGGGCCTGCAGGCCATCGCCTCAGCTCGCAGATTGGGTGCCGTGGTCTCGGCTTACGACGTCCGCCCGGCGGTGCGTGAACAGGTCGAAAGTCTCGGCGCGAAATTTGTCGAGTTGGCCATCGATGCGTCCAGCTCCGAAGACAAAGGGGGGTACGCCAAGGCGATGGACGAAGAGTTTTATCGCCAGCAACGCGAACTGTTGGCGAGCGTGGTGGCGCAGAGCGACGTGGTCATCACGACTGCTGCCATTCCTGGCCGCCCCTCGCCTCGCCTGATTACGGCCGACGCCGTTCGCAACATGCAGCCAGGCAGCGTGATTATCGATCTGGCCGCCGAACGCGGTGGCAACTGCGAATTGAGTCAGCCCGATGCGCGCGTCGTCGAGCAGGGGGTGGTCATACTAGGTCCGACCAATATCGCGACGGACATTCCCAACCACGCCAGTCAGATGCTCGGCAATAACGTGGTCAAGTTTCTGCTGAACATGGTCAAAGACGGGCAACTGAATTTGAACATGGAAGACGAAATTGTGCGCGACACATTGGTGGCTCGCGACGGGCAGCTCGTCAACGCGCGCGTTCGCGACCTGCGGTAGAGTTTGCAATCCGGTTCGTCTTTTTCGAATATTTTTGGTGAAAGTAGATTTCGATGCAGTCCCCGACAACCCACGCGATCGTTAGCCACTCGCAGGCGGCGAGCTCCAGCAACTCTAAATTTCCACATGCCTTGTGCCTCGTGCTACTCGCCTTGAGTGGATTTGTACTGCCAGCTTCGGCTGACGCTCAAGAGGCAGCTACAGCCAAACAGAACGCTGCTGTTGAGAAGAAGACTGCGGCTCAAGAGCAAGCGACGCCAGCTAAGGCAGCCACCGTGGCGACCGATCCCTATGCCACCACGACTCCCCGCGTCACAGCCCCTTCTACTACGGTCACCGCAGCCAGTGTTGCTCAGGCCAATGCCGACACAGTTCCAACAGGCGCACTTCCCAACGCAGGCTCGATGATTACGGTCTCGAGGACCTCAGTGCTGATTGGGAGCCTTACCATTTTTATGCTCGCCGTCTTTGTCGGTTTCGAGATCATTACCAAGGTCCCCCCCACGCTGCACACACCGCTCATGTCCGGTTCCAATGCGATCAGCGGTATTACCGTAGTGGGAGCGGTTCTGACGGCCGGCGCGGCTGCGGCCACCTCGGGTGCCTGGTTCGGTGCGACTCTGGGCATGCTGGCCGCCGTGTTGGCGATGATCAACGTGGTGGGTGGTTTTATGGTGACTCACCGCATGTTAATGATGTTCAAGAAGCGTTGATCGAGCGACCAACAGCCGCTTGCCCGCCGTACCGCTTCCAACTGTAAATTCAAACTACCTCAAGAAAATTCTCTCATGCTCGGTTCCGCTGCTATTTCGGTCGCCTACTTGGCTTCAGCTCTGCTTTTCATTCTCGGCCTCAAGCAGATGGCTCATCCGCGCACGGCCGTGCGCGGGATCATCGTCGCCGCATTGGGAATGGCAGTTGCAATCGGCGCCTCGCTGCTAGAGCCCACAGTCACAGGCTACGTTTTCATCGTCCTCGGTCTGGTCGTCGGCGCGGCCGTGGGTGCCTGGATGGCACTCAAGGTCGAAATGACTGAAATGCCGCAGTTGGTGGGCCTGCTCAACGGTCTTGGTGGCGCTGCCTCTACTCTCGTGGCCTGGGCGGATCTACAACTCGGGACGGGACACCCACTCGATTCATTGATCGCCATAGGGTTGTCGGGGCTGATTGGTACGGTAACTTTTTGGGGTAGCTTGGTAGCCTGGGCCAAGCTGAAGGAGCTGCCACAATTCAAAAAACCATTTGCGCTGCCGCAACAACCGTGGATCAATCTGGCGTTCTTTCTTACCGCGTTGGTTTTTATCGGCCTTCTGACGGCGGCCGATGGCCAGTGGGCTCAGACCGGGTGTTACCTGATGATCATGTTAATCGCTACGGCGCTAGGCATTTTCTTGGTCTTGCCCATCGGTGGTGCCGACATGCCCGTGGTTATTTCACTGATGAACTCCTACTCGGGGCTAGCTGGTGCAGCTACGGGCTTCGTTATTTCCAACAACGCGCTGATTATCGCCGGCTCGCTGGTGGGTGCCTCGGGCATCATTCTGACTCAGATCATGTGCAAGGCCATGAATCGCTCGTTGCCCAACGTTCTGTTTGGTGGCATGGGGAGTAATGGCCCCGTCGCCGAAGTCGGTGAGATCTATGCCAACGTCAAGAGCACCGATGCCGACGGCGTGGCTATGATCCTGGACGGAGCTCAACGCGTGGTCTTTGTTCCCGGCTATGGCATGGCCGTTGCGCAAGCCCAACATGCTGTGCGCGATTTGAGTAAACTGCTCGAGTCCAGAGGCTGCACGGTCGAATATGCCATCCACCCAGTCGCCGGCCGGATGCCTGGCCATATGAACGTGCTGCTGGCAGAAGCCGACATCAGCTACGACAAACTTAAGGAGATGGACGAGATCAATCCAACTCTCGAGACGGTCGATGTGGCCATCGTTATCGGTGCCAATGACGTGGTCAATCCGGTCGCCAAAACCGATCCGCAGAGCCCTATTGCCGGTATGCCGATTATCGAAGTCGACAAGTGCCGTACCGTGATCGTGATCAAGCGCAGTCTCAGCCCCGGCTTTGCAGGCATCCCCAACCCACTCTTTGCGATGCCCAATACGTTGATGATGTATGCCGATGGACAGCAAGCTGTGCTGGACATTACCAAAGCAGTTAAAGACCTGTAAGTTCGGAACTTCTCGCTGAACGCTCCCATATTCGTCGAGCGAAATCAGCAGCACGCTCCCCTTTGCTCGCATTTTCCCGCTCGTACTCAGCCGTAGACGGTACTCGTACTCGTACTCGATGCCCCATGCGAATCGAGTAGGAGTACGAGTACCATTTCATTGAGTACGAGTACGAGCGATACAAAACAGTTCGGAGCCAAGCTGGACGTTTAGCTTAGAAGGGCTGGTCCGCCGGCCAATGCGTCTCCGCCCGTGGCACTCTTCCCGCCGCCTAGCTACAGCCGAAAAGCTACGACAAGTCGCAGCACTCCAAGGAGCGTATCCGCAGATCAAAAAATATCCACGGTCGGGTGTGCTGTTGGATTTGATAATCGAGCGGCCAAAGCTCAATGGGCCTCTAGCCAATTCGCTCCGATGCCCGTTTCGACCTGTAGTGGGACGCGCATGGCCAAGGCTGATTGCATGGCTTCGCGAATCACGGGGACCACGCTCTCCTGCTCCGCACGATACAAGTCGAAGACGATTTCGTCATGCACGGTGAGCAACATTTTGGTCTGAAAGTTTCCGCTGCGGAGCGCGTTGTGAACGCGAATCATGGCCAGTTTAAGGATGTCGGCGGCGGTCCCTTGAATCGGGCTGTTCATCGCTAGACGTTCGGCCACACTGGCAACTGCGCGGCTGCGCGAGTTGATGTCACGCAGGTAGCGTCGCCTGCCGGTTTGCGTCTGCACATAGCCATGTTTGCGAGCAAAAGCGATGGTTTCGTCAATATAGGTTTGTACGCGTGGATATTCCTCGAAATAGTTTTCGATCAACAACTGCGCCTCGGCCCGCGGGATATTCAGTCGCTGCTGCAGACCGAATGCCGAGATCCCGTAGATGATGCCGAAATTGACAGTCTTAGCTTTATCGCGCATCTCGCGCGTGACCTGATCGACGGCTACACGGTAAACCTTGGCGGCAGTCAGCGCGTGGATGTCGACGTTGCGATCAAACGCATCGATCATCGCTTCGTCACCACTTAGGTCCGCCATGACACGCAGTTCAATTTGCGAATAGTCGGCCGAAAGCAGCAGGTAGTCCTCGTTGCGAGGGATGAAGGCTGCGCGAATTTCGCGACCGCGTTCTTTGCGAATGGGAATCGTTTGTAAGTTTGGGTTGTCCGACTGCAGTCGTCCGGTAGCGGTCCAGATTTGGCTGTAGTGGGTGTGGAGTTTGCCAGTTTGTGGGTTGACTGCCGTAGGTAGTTGATCGACGTAGACGCTTTTGAGTTTCACCGCGTTGCGGTACTCCAAAATGTCCGCCACGATTGGGTGGCGATTGGACAATCGAATCAACTCTGATTCACGAGTGGAGTATTGACCGGTCGCGGTTTTCTTGGGATTGGGATCCAAGTGCAGTTCGTCGTACAGGACCACACCTAGCTGCTTGGGGGAATCGACGTTGAACTCGCGACCAGCCGCTTCATAGATGCGCTGGCGCAGGCCGGCAATCTCAGGTGCCAGCTTTTGGGAAAACGTTTCCAAGGCGTCGATATCTAGCCGAATTCCCTCGTACTCCATGTCGACCAACACCGGCACCAGCGGGCATTCCACCTCGTAGCACACCTGGCTGACACCCTGAGATTCGATGTCGGGGCGCAGCACCTGCGCGACTTGCCAAGTCACATCTGCATCTTCGGCCGCATACTCGGCGACCGTTTCCACCGCCACATCGCGCATGTTCTTCTGGTTTGGCCCCCGCTCGCCGATCAATTCAGTAATCGAGACGGGCTGGTAGTTGAGATAGAGTTTCGCTAGATAGTCCAGCCCATGTCGCATCTCCGGCTCTTTCATCGAGTGCGCGAGCATGGTATCGAAGAGGGGGCCGCGAACGTCGATGCCATGCCACTTGAGCAGCGACAGATCGTATTTGAGATTGTGACCTATCTTGGCGATTTTTGCATTTTCGAAGATCGGTCTGAACTCGTCCAGCACGGCTTGAGCCTGGTCCCGCTCGGCTGGACAGACAACATAGTAGGCTTGATGCTTGGCGAAGCTGAAGGCGATGCCCAGCGGGAGTGCCGTGCGTGGGTCCAAGCCGGTGGTCTCGGTATCAAAGCTGATTTCGCTTTGCTTCGACAACTTCTGCAGGAGCATTTTTCGCTCGGCGGCCGTGCGGACGATGGTGTATTCGTGTTTGACATCAGCTATGGTCAGTTCGTCTGCGATATCGCCGAACAGCGAAGTTTGGATCTCCTTCTCGCGTTTTTCTCGGACCACACTGGCTCGGTTTTTTGCGGAGGAAAAAGTCTTGCCGAACAGTCGCTTGCCGAGCGTGTCGAATTCGAGTTCGCTGAGCAGTTCTTTCAGCTTCGCGTTGTCTGGAGGTTGGATGCCCAACGCGTACGGATCGATCGTATGGGGCACATCCAACTGAATGGTAACCAACTGTTTGGAGAGTCGCGCTTGCTCGGCGAACTGTTCGACTCGTTCGCGTTGTTTGCCTTTGAGCTCGTGGCTGTGCTCCAGTAGTTTTTCCAGCGAGCCGTACTGGGCAATTAGTTTTTGCGCTGTCTTGGGACCAATACCAGGAATACCTGGAATGTTGTCGCTGCTGTCGCCCATCATGCCCAGCACATCGATGACTTGGTCAACTCGCTCCACTTCCCATTTGGCCAACACCTCGGGGACACCGAGTATCTCTATTTCGCTTCCTTGGCGTCCCGGCTTCATGACGAACACATTTTGGCTGACAAGCTGGTCGTAGTCTTTGTCGGGTGTGACCATGAGCACTTGGAATCCCTCATCGGCAGCTTGATGAGCTAGGGTGCCGATAATGTCGTCCGCTTCGTAGCCGGGCAGCTTGATAACGGGAATGTTAAATGCGTCGAACAGGCGCTCGATATAGGGAAGTTGCTTGGCGATATCCTCCGGCATGGCGTCGCGCTGTGCCTTGTACTCTGGAAAGAGTTGGTGGCGGGCCGTCGGCTCGCGCGTGTCGAAGGCCACGGCCAGATGTGTAGGCGACTCGCGTTTGAGAATATCCAGCAGCGTGTTGAGGACGCCAAACACGGCCGAGGTGCACATGCCCCCAGAGGTCATGCGCGGGCTGCGGACTAAAGCAAAATGGGCGCGATAAGCCAGCGCCATGCCATCGAGCAGAATCAGCTTGTTAAGCATCGGGCCGGGCGCATTTTCCATAGAGAGCATTTCGCATGACATGTACTTAACTGTTGGAGTCCAGGCTTCAGCCGCCCCCCGCAATCGCTGGAGTCCAGGCTTCAGCCGCCGCAATCGTTGGAGTCCAGGCTTCAGCCGCCGCATACTCCGCGCGACTCGCGCCAGGGGGGATGCCACTAGGAAGGTGGTGTCCTGAAAGCGTTGAATTTAATGCACAGGAGGGCTTTATACAATGCTGAGCTGATTGGCCGTTGGCCGCCGTTTGGGAGACGGTTGGGGACAACCGCTCTACGGGCTTTATGCAATGCTGAGCTGATTGGCCGTTGGCTGCTGCTTGGGAGACGGTTGGGGACAACCGCTCTACGGGCTTTATGCAATGCTGAGCCGATTGGCCGCTGGCCGGTCAAGACCGGCAAAATTAGTACAGTCTGTTTCGCAAAACGTGGTGGTTTTCCTGTTTCAGGTGGATGTTTTCTGCCCAATCGGCTGATGCGCAGATTTGCGGCATGGCCTTTGCATTATTCCGTAAGTTGTCGCAGTCGACTTTACATCGAGTATTAACTTGGAAGGAATAGAAGAATGGCACAAACAGCTAGCAAAACGGGAAACCGCGCCGCGGAAACCGCTTCGAACTACGTAGAATCAGCAGGGGAAGCTCTGCAGGATGGTTATGATCGCGTCACCCGCGAGGCGCAACGCGGTTACGACTACAGCGTGGACACGCTCAAGAGTCACCCCATGGAATCGGTAGCGATTGCCTTAGGTGCCGGAGTCTTGGTGGGTTTGATGCTGGGCATGTCCGTGGCTTCTTGCCGACGATAGCTCTGTAGCTCTGTAGCTCTGTAGCTCTGTAGCTCTATCGGCTATTCGCAGATTCCGCACAGCGCAGGCCGCCAGTTATCGATCCCAGCACTATTTAGTCTGATCGGTTTTCTGGCGGCCTGCATTTCGTCCTGTAAGCTTCCAAGCAGGATAAGCTCCCAGCTTGTCATTTGCGTGGGATAAGCTACAAGCTTGTCAGGTGGGATAAGCTCCCAGCTTGTCATTTGCGTGGGATAAGCTTCCAGCTTGTCAGGTGGGATAAGCTTCCAGCTTGTCAGGTGGGATAAGCTTCCAGCTTGTCGTAGCTTTATGACTTGTAGCTCGGCGGCGGAAAGGGTTGCACGGGCGGAAGCATAGTGGGCGGTGGCCCAGTCGTACGAAGCTAAACGCCCGCATGGTTCTGAAATATTCGGTATCGTCGAACGCATTGTTCTACCAAGGTTTGCGTAATAGCTACGACGAGTCGCAGCAGTCCAAATTTGATTAGCCAGCTACAGTGGGCTTCCTCGTTACTCAAGCTCGAATTCGCACTTAGGCAGAAGTGCGCGTGCTACAGTGTACATGCTACGCTTGCGGCTCTGGGGTCTGCCCGAGAGTTGACTTTGCGGGTAGAATCTAAAGTGAAAATGCGCAGCGCACCATGGGCAATTCTGCCTGGGCGAGCGCGAGCGTACGGACGGTACATTAGCCCTTAACCGAAAGACGATACTATGTCCAATCAAGCTATCATCGACCACTTGAACGAAATTCTCAAGCACGAGTGGACAGGGGTTGCGCAGTACTCGCAAGCGGGTTTCATTTGTGAAGGGGTATGGCGCGAAGTCTACGCCGAAAAATTTCTCGGCGATGCTAAGGAGTCGTTTACTCACGCGCAGAAAGTTGGCAGCAAGATCGTTTCGCTAGGTGGCGTTCCTGTAGCAACTCGCAACGAAATCAAGCAGTCCCGCAATCTGCAAGAAGTGCTGCAATTCAGTTTGGACTTCGAAGCCAAAGCTGTCCAGATGTATAACAAAGCATTGGAGATGGCCGAAGGAGATCGCGCACTAGTGATCTTCCTTGAGGACATCCTGATCGAAGAGCAAGAGGGCGTTGAGGAGTACACCAAACTGCTCCGCAATTCCGAAGGTACTTCATCCGCGACCAAACCCCACGAAAAGACCGCCTAGCTGTATCGCTGGGATGCGATCCGTGCACGACCCCAGCAAGCTTGCGTCGCTGGTGAAGGAGTTTTCAAGCAGGATGGGCCAGACGGCAGTGACTAGCTAGCGAAATTTGGCTCATGCCAGGCAAGCTAGCAGGGGCGGGTGGTAGTTGAGTTGTGGGTGTAAAAACGCCGGAGCGCTCGACCTATCTAGCAAACGGGCAGGAGTGCTCGGGCTATCTAGCAAACGGGCAGGAGTGCTCGGGCTATCTAAAACGGGCAGGAGTGCCCGTTCTACGCTACTCATGGTTGTGGGACTCTGGTCCAGCCGATGGTATCGCAGTGGCAGACCTTGAGCTTCGGCAAGCTATCGAGTGTCTCTTGGGCAGCGGGTGTTGTGCGCGTGCCGTCGAGCCATAGAGTTTCCAAGGTGGGATGCTCGCGAAGTTCGCGCAGCCCATCGTCGTCGATATTGCAACCGGTCATATCGAGCTCGTTTAACGCTGGTAGGTGTTTCAGCAATTTTAATAGTTCGCCGTCGCAATGCGTTCCTTCGACGCTCAGCCGCCGCAACATTTTTGCTTCACTCAACCACTGCAGATCATTGGATGTGGCGTTGGTGAAAGAAGCATCGAACCACTCCAGGCTGG
>CAKQNH010000112.1 GCA_934255105.1 uncultured Pirellulaceae bacterium | reverse complement strand
GCTCGTAGGTGAACTTGCCAACGGCGGTCCACTGCGGGTGCTTTTCGTAGAACCGGCCAGTTTCGTAGGGGCCCTCTGGCGGAACGCGATGGCCGGACACAAAATGTTCTGGCGCGATGACGACGTAGCCGCGTCGGCACAAGTGATCCAGATAGGCTTTGTCCGGGTTGTCAATCAGCCCAGCGGCCTGTTTCGCGCCGAATTCATAGGTGCCGTGCAAGGCCACAATGGCTGGTGCTTTGCCGGTCAGCTCCAGTGGAATGCCCAGATAAGCATGTGCCCTCTCGTCCGCCTCCACGGCGTAGCTGATCAACTGCCGACGATAAACACCGTCGACAATAACTTCTTCATGAACCTTCAAGTCCATGGCAGGCTTTTGCGGTTTGTATTGGTCTCGTAGCAGCTCAAGATACTTAGCTTTCAATTCCGTACGTCGCTGCTGCCAGTCGGCCTTGGTTTCAATCCCGTCTGTCAGATCGTCCCACGAGGAACGAATCTCAGGGACCGCAAACATGCCTTCGGGCTTTGCGTCTTGTGCGCACGCGACCATTGGCAACCAAGCCAATGTGCACAGTGCAGTCGCGGCGAATAACTTCATGAACGGAGTTCCTCGGAGCATTGTTTCATTAATCCAAACTAAATACCGCAGCTACAGATTGAAAACTATAAATGTCGGCGCGTTGGAAGTCAAACTGCTATCGAACCGGCTTGTCGGACAGCGGTGACAAATCGAGGCGCGTTCCCATGTGATCGCGGCGGCGTAGAACTTCAGGTCTCTCCCATTAGGGCTAAAGTACATAGCCATGCACGAAATGCGTATAATGCTGCGTTGTTCCAGCGTTACCGTCGGCCCAAAACACACCTTTATGCGCAGTACGAGCCAACAGGAATAGCACGCAACTTAACTTGCATTGTATCCCTTTTATTCATTGACTATTTTTGCCGACTGGACTTTCCCATGACCTCGCCTGAACCCACCCGCCGTCGATTCCTGCAAACTGCAGGTGCAGCTTCGTCGCTCGCCACCGCCACGTTAGCGACGAGCGCTGCGCCGTCGGCACGGGCGGCTGAATCGCAAAACCCTTATTCGTGCCTTGATTACCGTCGCTCTTTTATCTGCGGTACGTCGGAACTGAATTCCGTGCGATTCTGGATTGAGAGCCGCACCACGATCACGGATGCCGCGTCCGGTGTCAGCACCGTTTTCTATCAATGCGCATCCTGCAAGAGTGAAAACACGTTTGGTGAACAGGATCTATTCTACTCAGACAACTACGACTTCCTGCCGATATTTGGTGGCGGACACTGGCTGCTGTTTCGACGGAAAGCTCGTCTGGATGCTGAGCGATACCGCGAGACGCTGGTATCGCCGAACGGCTGGGGGGAGCCACGACTGTTGCTTCATGAGGGGGCCAGTGCGCGAGAGCTTGACGCGTGGGAGCAAATACGCGACGCGACGGCTCAGGGGCTCCCGCTGGTTTCACAGACAGAACTAGTCAATGAGGACGCATCACTGAAGGCCGTGATTGAGTGCCCGGTGAAGACGATGAACATCAGCCTGGAAAAAAAGATGTATCAGACCGACACAGGCCCTGTCGCCTTTCCGGATCTAACTCGCATAACGGAGCCGCTGATCGACTGTCTGAGCCTCGCATTTATCGCATTCAATCAAAGCCACTTTGCGGATTTCGTGATTGAGCAGCCGACGCCGGTGATAGAGAATGAAGTCGAACTCTGCAAAATCTATCATTACTCAAACCCGATCAGCTTGCCCGCGACCAATCGGATTCTCACCCACGAGTAGTTCAGCTAACACGTCAAACTATTTGTTCGTAACATCGCGAACGCGGCCATCCAACTGGGCGTTGATGATGCCGCCCTGTTTGTCGATGTACCGCCAGGCAGCGGTGATGTTGGTCAGTTCTCGCTCTTCGTACTCAATTTTTCCAAATCGTTCGGCCAGATGCAGCATGTCGCCGCGACTGAGCAGTCCTTCAACACAGGCCACGCTGTAAGTCCGCGCAGGATCAATGTCGCTTTCCACAATCCGCTCGCCCGCAGGACGCGAGCGATCGAAGGCATAGCGACAGCCGGAGACCTGCACTAGAAACTGTCCGTCATACGAGTGCTCTTGACGGATGTTGTCTTCCAGGATTTCGAGCAGTCCTGCGCCATCAATGTTGAAACTGACTAAGACGCGATTGGAAGGTCGCAGCAGATTCAGAAGATCAAACAAGTAAACGTCCTGATCGTCCGTGACGGGCAGGCCGCGATAGTGTCGGCCAGTGGCGATAGCGATGTCGGTACCGAGCGCGTCGCGGATTGTGTCGGTAGTCCAACTTCCCAAAGTTGTTTCGGCCTGACCATCCGCAGTGGGTCCGGCTGTGACGCGACCGACCTTGTGAGTGCGAAAGCTGGTGTAAGGGCGGACTTGCCGTGGTTCGACTGCTGCCTTCCAGAGGCCGTCGTCGCCACGGTCCAGACGCACCTGCTGGTCGCCATTGCAGTTGACCGTCAGCAACTCTGTAGCGCCTTCATCCGCGAAGTGGATGCGGAGTTCTAGTGAAGAATCGAGCAGGTGTGCGTCGGGTCGCAGCACAAGTTGTCTGACGTTGCGCAGGCGATGCAGCAGTATGTCGCTGGTGGATGTGACCTCGGCGTCAATCTCGGCAAACGGTCCAATCTCGTCGAGTTCGGAAATCTCCGCCCAATACGCCCGCCCGTGGATCGGCAAGTAGGCGCGGTGAGTAACGCGCCGCGGGTGTTTCACCAACCGCTGCTGGAGCGCCCAATCGAGCACTTGAGGGGTGGTGGTCTGCATCGTATTGTGTCCCACATCTGGCACCATCCACAAACGCGCGTCGTAGTCGAGTTGCTCCAAACGCTTGACGATACGGATCGGCCCGTCCTGGGCGTAAATCGGCCAGTCATCGGCGCCTTGCACGTAATACATCGGCACATGCCGAAGGTTTTCCAGGAGCGTCAAATGCCCGTATGTCGACGCTAGCGGAATGCCGGCGGCGAACAGGTCGGGGTAGCGGCAACAGAGATATGTGGTGCCGGTGCCTCCCATGGATTGCCCGGTCAGCACGATGCGATCGCGATCGATCTTGAAGATGCGACAAACGTCCTCCAAGGCTCGTAGCACGTGCAGCTCCCCAACGCCGCGCCATTCTGTTGGGCGTCCTAGTGGATCGCCCTCTGAAGGGCACAGAATCGCGATGCCTCGCTTCTCGGCTTCACGCTTGTAGATCCCATCGCCGTAGGTTGGGTGATCGAAGTATTTGTCCTGATCCCCGCCCGTGCCGTGCAATGCAACCAGCAGCGGAACGTTTTGTTTGCCATCGTAGGCAGAAGGCAAGTACAGGCGATAGGGATGTTCCGCGTTGTCGAAATCGCTGTGAAATGTCAGTGCCAAGTCACGCGGCCCGCAGATTTCTCGGACGGTGTCGCCTGCCCCCTCAGTCGCATGCACAGGCGTAGCGATGGTTGCTGCAACCAGTGCTGCCAACAGAAAGTTTGGTAGCCGCATCATTGAGTGGATCCCCCGGAAGTTGTGTTAGGCATTCGCTAGACGTCGTGAAGGTGAGCAGCTCTAACCCATACTACTTATCCTCAGCGCGATGCTTGACGAGTTCATGGACCTTGCCGACAATCCGCTCCTCAAGCGTCGGTTTCCATGGTCGGCTTTCCGCCTCGTAGCCACCTTCCAACAACACGCGTTTGCTGGGAATATAGCCGGCCTGAACATTCGAGTATCCCGCGACCCAGATCGCTGGCCCCTCGGGTTGCGTTAGCTCACGTTTCAACCTCAGGGCGTAATCCACCACGGCTTCCGTCCCCAAGGCGACCAACATGAGATCGTCGCCAAATCGGACGACCTGAACGGGATAAGCAAAGTCCGCGCGGTCGGGAGTGGCGAACTCCAGATCGACCGTTTCCAGAACACTACTCAGTAAACCGTGTAGCGGGCGTTGGTGACGGCGCGTGCTTTGATTGACCTCCAAAGCCGCTTCGACTGCGGTGGCCAGCGAGCGACCATGCATTTGAGCATACTTCAGTTCACTGCGCGGGTACGGGTTTTGATCGCCGCCGCAGCCCATCATGAACAAGGCCGTAACGCCGGGATGGTCTTTTTCGAAGTACTCTTGCGCGTACCCAGCATAGTCGCCCAGCCATTGCCGAAAGCCCATCGTCGTATTGTGACAGGCGTAGCCAAACACAACTGCACGCAGCTCGCCATCGTCAGGATTGCGAACGCTCAACACCGGCACCGAATGATCTACGGGGCCGTTGGGATTGGGATGATTAATAAACCCGTTGTCTGTAAGCGTGCGGCGATTCATGGCCACGCTACAGCTTGCAAAACTATACGAGAGATTTGCCGGCTGGAGTCGCTCCAGCGATTGGCCTACGAGATCGACCAACGTTGTCGCCAAAAAGCCGAAGTAGTCGGTCGCGTCCTCTGCTGTATAGTCAGGCCCGCAATGTGTGTGCGAGGCGTTCATCAGCAATGCATGCGGCGACAATTGGTATTTTTCTTCGACGCGCGTCGCGACCTCGGTGCGCAACTCCGGGCGGACCCCGATCAGATCCAGTGTCACAAATACGACTCGATTACCTTGTTGATCTTCGATGGCAATCGCCTTGCCGAACAAATCCTGCTCGGTCCCTTCGGCCGGTTCCTTGCGCGAAGCATACCCGGCCATGTGCAATCTTTGCTCGGGCGTGATCTTGGCGGAAGCCACGCCGACTTTCCATTCGGGAGCCTGAGCAGTAGGCGCGTCTTGGGCGCTGGCTGGCAGCGCAGAGATGACGAGCACCGCTAGGCCAGCCACGCTCGCGCCGATTGCCAACAAAATTCGGCGGTTGGGCTTTAGCTGACATTGCAGTTGTGGCTGGGCAGATCGTTGAATTGTCATATGGTGAACTCCGCAGTAATCTATTCGTCAAAAGGATGTCAACGCAGTGAGTATAGCGTAAACGAGCTGACATTCCAAAACGGCTGCGCAGGATGACCGAGTGTGCTGCGCGGTCCGTGAGCTGATGTTATGCTGAAAGGTGTGGGAACCGATCCAGATCAATCCATTGCCCTAGAATTTTCGCTGTATCTGGAGACGATGCAATGACTACAGTTGGATCACGCACGAAACTCGGCCAGCGCATTCTGGCAGGCGTCGCTATTGCGTTCGGTCTCTTAACGATCGTAGAAGGTGGGAAAGTACTCGCGGGGGCAGATCCAGGATATGTCGTCTTTCGGCCACTGCTGATCTACAACGCGACGATGGGATTGGCGTACGTAGCGGCCGGCATCGCCATGTTGCGGAACATCGAAAGAGGCAGGTTCGCAGCGGCCATAATCTTACTACTCAATCTACTCGTACTAGCAGCCATTGGCTACCTGTACGCGAAGGGACACGCCGTCGCTTTCGACAGCGTTCGCGCTATGACTTTGCGGACCGTTGTCTGGCTGGCTTTGTTTGTTGGGCTGGCTTGGTTGGGCCGACAATCGCGCTGAGTGCGGACGGCTAATTCGTGCTTATTGGACAGGAAGATTTGGTGACAGGAAGATGGGATGGATTCTGCAATTTTACTGTCCTCAAATTTTCCTGTCGAAATTTCGAGCTTCTGGCGGGGGATGTGTGGCTAGACGTTGAAGTACGGGCCCCGTTACTGCCCGGCAATACCACAGCTTTGTCGCTGGCAAGTACCCACGCGTGAGTTCATGTGCATAAAACGACGCGATGGGCATTGAAATGGACGGCCGCACTTGCCTCTGAAATGTTTGATGCATATGGCCCTTAACAAGCTAAAGGGTAAATCTGCGGGTAGGCTAACACCGGCAAAGCGAACTATTGTTCGACGCCGACTTGGTGTTCCCAACGCAAGAATTCCCTTGCGAGCTGACCGGTTCGCTCTGGCTGTGCTCCGGCTAGATCCTCGGTTTCGGCAATGTCGTCTGCCAAATTGAATAGCATCCAAGGTTGCTCCCGTTTCTCTCGAACGATTTTCCAATCTCCTTGACGCAGCGCAGCGTGAGTGCGATACGAAAAATAGAGCGATGCGTGCGGCGAGGTAGCGCCTTGGGTCAGCACCGGTAACGGATCGCGACCATCATAGATCACATCGGCGGGGAGATCGACCCCCGCCAGCTTCGCGCAGGCGACGAATAAGTCTGGCGACCACAGCGGTTGGTCAATCGTGCTCGCTGGCTTGATCTTCTCCGGCCAACGCGCCATCGCCGCGACCCGAATTCCACCTTCCCAACAGGTCACGCCACCGGCCCGTAACGGCTCGTTCGACCCCACATCGAGTCCCTCACGGCCCAAGCGGAATGCCCCATTGTCGGACATAAAGAAAACAAATGTCTGCTCGGCAATCTGCATTTCATCCAAGGTCTTTAGAACGCGTCCGATGGCCACATCGAGAGCGAAAACGACTGCGCGATAGCGCATTGCGGGATCGCGTTCAGTGGGCTCCATCTCAATCGCCTCAAATGCCCAAGTGGGAGCCTGCCATTGATTTTCTTGCCCCGCCCGCTTGTTACTCCGGGAGGGGAAGTGCGGTGAGTTGAAAGGCAGATAACAGAACCAAGGACGCCCACCACGGGATTGGTCCCGAATGAAATCACACGCGGCGTCGGCGAAAATGTCAGTCGAGTATTCCCCCTCGCGGTGCACCTCATGCAACCCACCCTGCGCCGTCCCTTCAAACAGGTCGTGCCGATCATGATAGTTGTGGTTGAAGTAATCGATATTTCCCGAAGCATGCCCTACGAAAGTATCGAAGCCGCGCTCGGTCGGCCGCGATCCCGGGGCAAAACCAATATTCCATTTTCCAAAACAGCCGCTGACGTAGGGTGGCGAGGATTGTTTCAAAAGTTGAGGAATCAGAATTTCAGTCTGCTTCAGCCCCACACCGTAGTTCCCGCTGACCCCCGACAATTGGTCCAGCAAACCATGCCTCTGCGGAATGCGGCCTGTTAGCAAGCAGGCTCGCGAGACGGTACAGGTGGGACTGGCAGTGTAGAACTGGGTCAGCCTCACGCCCTGCGCTGCGAACGCATCCAGGCACGGAGTCACGATCTCTGATTGCGCGTTGTAGCAGCGTAAATCGCCATACCCCAAATTATCGACCGTTATCAGCAGGATGTTGGGTGGAGGCGCTTGCGAAGAGTCGGCACCTGGGGCGTCGGCACCTAGCGCCATGTGACAACCCAGCATGTAAACGCAAAGCGCCCATGCGAGTGCGGTGGGTGCAGGGTTGATGTGCGCCGTCATCATGTTCAGCTCCAGTGATACAATGCATGGGACATGTTTTGATTCACTCTCGTGTGGGGAACTCAGTGCGTAGCAGTTTGGCCGCTGCGGATTGAATAAACTCACAACCCAGCAGCGTCAGCAAACTCATGAATAACCCAGGCCTGGGGCAATTCAAAGGGAAACTGGCGTTCCCAAACTGGAGAGTGACATGATTATAGTGGTTGACAGCTATTGCATAAAAGCCGACGCTGGACTTTGACTTTGCGGAGCAAGCGAAAGCTTCTGCAGTGCAACCAGTACGGGAACCAGGGCTATAAAAAAGATCCCTAAAAAAGCCACCGCCCAAGGCGACTTGCGGCCCCAGCAAGTCGACCAAGAATCCCGTCCGATCAAGAATCCCGCCGCGCCTACCAACGGGATTGACGCAGAGTCGAACATGGCGACTAATCCGCCAGGTGACGCCCAATTGCTTGGAAGATCGGATCGGGATCTTGCCACTCGGCGCGTAGCACGAAACAACGCTTGATGCCGTCGTCCGCGTTCAGCAGTCTTTCGATGGCTTGGTCGATGGTGGCGCAGCGTTGCGCCACATCCCAGCCAGCGATCTGCAGGAGATGACTTTCTCGCGTCAACATCGGTAGCGTGACTTGCGCCCGCCCTGCAGCGACAATCGTCAATTGTCCGCCGGGATTGACCAAACGGCTGAGCCGATTCCACTGCGGATCAAAATGAACCGGCAACTCGATTACGACGCCCAGATGTCGGTCGAATCCTTTGTCGAGGATCTCAATACACTGGCAGAGGTTTGGAAACGAGTGGAATGTTGCAACGGACACTGAAGGGCGTGCGACAACATCTGACTGCCTAACGCCAATTCGCGAGATCGCATTGCCAAGCGTCGGCGCGAACGAGCGAGACGCGTCGGCGCGTGACAGAAAGGACTCTGCGGAAGTGATGGTCAGCATGGACATGACTGTGTTCTCCAATGAATAAGGCAGTGAAACAGCTAGAAGCAAAACAACTTGCCTCCAACCACACAGCCATTCTTGCAGCACACCTTAAGGTCACTATGAAAACAAAATAAAACCGGCTTTATCTTGCTACTTCCAAACATCAAAGCGCGTCAGCGAACCGTATTTGCAGTACGGTCTGCTCGGCAAATGCGTACATGGCAGCGATACCACCGTTGGCGGCCTCACCAGCTTTTTTGGCAAGTTCGTACGAAGTAGCATGGATTCTGGAGCAGCTTTTGGTGACCGATGGTCGGGATCGTCGCGGGGTTTATGGAGCGCGGCCAATTTTGTTGTACAATGCTTGACTTTACTCTCGTTCGACTTTGTCAACCATCAGGAGCAGAGCGTTATGTGTCGCATCAACTGGGGTTTGCTTCTCATTCTTATGGCGAGTTTAGGCTCGCTCGTTCAAGCTGAGCAGCGACCCAACATCCTGTTTATCATTGCCGACGATGCTTCGCGTGATAGCATGGGCGTCTACGGTAGTACCTATGTCGAGACGCCGAATTTCGACCGCATTGCCCGCGAAGGCGTGTTGTTTACACAAGCCTACAACTGCAATCCGAAATGCGCACCGGCCCGCGCTTGCTTGCTCACAGGACGCTACTCTTGGCAACTTGAAGAAGCCTGCAACCATCAGCCGTTTCTATCCGATAAATGGCAGTTCTATCCGTACCTATTAGAGCAGTCGGGGTACTCCATCGGCTTTACTGGAAAGGGCTGGGGGCCGGGCGTTTGGAAAGGGGAAGTAGCCGGCGGAAATCAACAGCAGTCCAATCCGGCTGGCTACCCCTTCAATAGCAAGCGGCTGAAGCCACCTTACCAGGGAATCAGCAACACGGACTATGCAGGCAACTTCGAGGTATTCCTGGAGCAACGCGATGACACCAAACCGTTTTGCTTTTGGCTGGGGACCAAGGAACCTCATCGCAGCTATGCCAAGGACAGTTGGCAGCAGGCTGGACGCGATCTCTCTCAGGTCACCGTTCCGGCATACTTGCCCGACAATGATATCATCCGTGGTGACTTGGCCGACTACGCACTCGAAGTTGAATGGTACGACACGCACATAGGCCGCGCTCTGGAGTACTTAGAGTCTCGGAATCTGCTCGACAATACGCTGATCATTGCCACATCGGACCACGGCATGCCATTCCCACGGGTGAAAGGCCAAATCTATGACGACGGTTTCCACATTCCACTGGTTGCTCGATGGGGCGATAAGATTAAAGCGGGCAGAGAAGTGACCGATTTTATCACCTTTCCTGATTTAGCTCCAACACTCCTGGAAGTCGCCGGCGTCGCTGCGGCCGACACGCGCCTCGGTCACGATGACGCCGACGTCGTGCTGCTCCAGCATCTTCAAGGCCATCGGGATGCTGCTGGCCGAACGCACCCGGTGGTCTTCGCTGAGCACCTGGCTCATGGCCAGCAGGTCGCGTTCGTTGTCGTCGATGACCAGCACGTCCGGCG
>CAKQNH010000111.1 GCA_934255105.1 uncultured Pirellulaceae bacterium | reverse complement strand
CAGTGGCTGCAGTCCGTACGACAAGACTCCCATCGATCAAGTGCGCGGAATGTCGCTGGCGGGCAAACTGGAACCGGTAGAGCATTGCAAGGCGGGTATACCGCCGCCGCTGGCAGCCATCTGTCGCAAGGCCATGGAGCTGGCCCCGGCCGATCGATATGAAACGGCCATGGCCATGTCCGACGACTTGGAACGCTTTCTTTCGGATGGCAATGTGTCGGTGTGCCGCACGAGTTGGAGCACGCGGATGGCTCGCTTTGTGCGTCGCAATCGGACTGCCAGCGCGCTGCTGCTGGGGCTATTGGTGGTGGCTTCGGGCCTGCTATCGTTGGCGCTGGCGGGGCAGAGTGTGCTAGCCACCAAAGCCAAAGACTCGGCTCGCGAACGCTTGCGGTTGGCGGCGACCATGGCTGCCAACTTGGGTGGATTTGAAATCGACCGCCGCTTCAGCTTGCTGGAACACGAGGCACAGCAATCGCAGTTGGTCAGCGCCATGGTAGCCATCGACAATATGCCCGGCGATCGCAGCATGTGGGACAAACCGCAGAGCTTAGTCTACGAATTCAAAGATTCACTGACTCAGTCCGGTGTGGAGGTCGAGAGCCTATTTATCAACGATGCGCACGGAGTGCAAATTGCTCGAGCTCCGAAATCCGATTCCATCGGCGAGAACTATGCCTTTCGCAATTACTTCCATGGTCTAGCCGAGGACATCGATCCACAATCCCCAGAGTACTTGTCCGATCCTCCGCCGCCGGCGACTGGTCTGGTGATTTCCAATGCCTACGTGGGGACCACCCAAGACAAAGCTGGCGGATACCCGATTAAAACAGCCTTCTCGGTCGCCATCGTGGATACCGACGCGCGGGGTGCCAAACGCGTGGTGGGGCGTTTGGGGATGTCGGTGCGAGTCAACGATTTAGGAGTCTTCAAAGGCTTGTCGAATTTATCTGCCGGGGCGTACTTAGTAGAGATGCGAGACTATGCGTGGGGGAGTGGCACGGCGCGTGGATTGATTCTGGACCGAAAAATCAGCGGCCATGTAACCTACTCTGTGCCGGCGTTGCCTGCGGCCAGCGATGCGTCTGCCAGCCACAGCAATCCTACTGAGACGCAGGTCAAGGATTCCATGCCGCGTCTGGACGCGGATTCCATCCAGGAGCTGATCGAGCTGCCGACATCTGAAGAAGAAGTGGAGTTGCTCTCTAGTTCTCTCGGCCCTGAGGCTAGCGACGTTCGCCCCGACACTGCCTGTGCTACCGTTCGCTTGCCCTACCGCGACAATGTCCAGACGGGCTGGGCGGTACTCTTTTACGAAACCGAAGATGCTAACAAATGAGTTTCTTGCGGCGCACGATGCTGGCGCGACGACGGTCATCGTCACTGCGCCGGGAAGTTTGGGAGATGTGAATCCTATGCTGGCCATTGCGCGCCAGTTGCGGCAGTCGGGGTACGACGTTTTGTTCTTGGCCGCTGAGCGCTATCTGCCCATGGCGCGGCGGGCGGGTTTGGCCGTAAAGTCGCTGGTCACCGAAGAGCAATTTCAACGGCTGACGCGCAATCCGCGACTGTGGCACCCGCGGCATGGAGCACGGCTGATTTTCCGTGAAGCGGTTGAACATTTTCTGGAATCGCACTACGACTGGCTTGAAGCGCAGTGCGTGCCAGGCAAGACGGTGCTGGTCAGCCATGTGCTCGACTTCGCGGGCAGGGTTTATCGCGATCGCTATCCCGAGACACCCTTTGTATCGGTATTGCCCGCCCCGGCGCTACTTCGGTCGCGACGGACGCCACCACGTTTGAGCGGTAAGGTGTGGGAGCGGTGGATCCCGCGCGGGCTGATACCACCCTTGTATCGCGCGGCCGATGCGTGGATCGATAGCATTGGTGCGCAGCCGATCAATGCCTTAAGGGGGCGTGTTGGCTTGCCTCCCGTCTCGCGCTTGCTCGACAAGTGGTGGTGGTCGCCCGACTTGGTGCTGGGCCTGTTTCCCGACTGGTTCGCGATTGCCGTCGAAGATCGCCTGCCGCAGTTGGAGTTGATCGGCTTTCCTCTGGCAGACAGTGCCGATGTGCTCGATCCGTTGGTCGCACAGCAGTTGTCTGAGCTGCTGGAATCGTTTGGCGGTCGGCGGCCTTTAGTGTTTGCGCCGGGAACGGCTCATGAACAAGCGGGCAGGTTTTTAGCCAATGCGGCGGCGGCATGCCAGGCATTGAACCTGCCCGGCATTCTGCTGTCAGCCAACATCGACGAGCATCCTCGCCGACTGCCCGATGGGGTAGTCACGGCCGAGTACCTGCCGTTTTCGCAATTGCTCCCGCGCTCGGCAGCTATCATCCACCACGGAGGTGTGGGGACGACCAGCCAAGCCCTGCGTGCGGGGGTGCCCCAAATTGTTTTGCCGATGGCCTTCGATCAATTCGACAATGCAGAGCGGGTGGCCAATTTAGCGTGTGGGAGTTGGCTGCCGATGAACAAGCAAAATGCAGCCCGGTTGGCCACTCACCTGCGGGATCTGCCGCGGAGCTCCGGCGGCTGCGCGGCGGTGGCTCGCCGGTTCGCCGCGCAGCCTCCGGCCGCGATCCTGGCGGTCGACAGGATTCAGCGCATGCTGGCCGCGCGTTCTTGGTAACTTGAGCGAGAGTTTGAGTTGGCGACGACAAAGCCGGGGTGGGTGGGTAGAATTTGATGGCTTGACCTAAGTGGACCGCGCGGCGTGCGTGGTTGCGTTCTTGGGTTTCTTCACCACCGGCCTTCCGAGCAACCACATATGAAGTTTCGCTTCCCGATTTTGATTATCGACGAGGATTTTCGCTCAGAGAACGTCTCTGGGTTGGGGATCCGTGCGCTGGCTAAAGCGATCGAAGACGAGGGGACTGAAGTCGTCGGAGCGACTGGCTATGGCGACTTATCGCAGTTTGCTCAGCAACAATCGCGGGCCTCGGCATTCATTTTGTCGATCGACGACGAAGAATTCACCTCGGCCGGTGACGAGGAGCCGGCGATCGACAAGCTGCGAGAGTTCATTCAAGAGATCCGCTTCAAGAATAATGATATCCCTATTTTCCTATATGGCGAGACGCGCACCAGCAGCCATATTCCCAATGATATTCTGCGGGAACTGCACGGCTTTATCCACATGTTCGAGGATACGCCGGAGTTCGTGGCGCGACATATCTTGCGTGAAGCGCGAGCGTATACTGAAGGCTTGGCACCACCCTTCTTTCGCGCGCTAGTGCACTATGCTAGCGACGGCTCCTACTCATGGCATTGCCCGGGGCATTCAGGCGGCGTAGCTTTTCTGAAGAGCCCTGTGGGGCAGATGTTCCATCAGTTCTTCGGCGAGAACATGCTGCGCGCCGACGTGTGCAATGCGGTCGAAGAATTAGGGCAGCTACTGGATCATACGGGGCCGGTAGCCGCTTCGGAGCGCAACGCGGCGCGGATCTTCAACGCAGACCACGCCTTCTTCGTCACCAACGGGACTTCCACTTCCAACAAAATGGTGTGGCATTCGGCGGTGGCCTCGGGGGATATCGTGGTGGTTGACCGCAATTGCCACAAATCGATTTTGCACGCGATTATCATGACCGGTGCGGTCCCTGTCTTCCTGACACCTACCCGCAACCACTTGGGCTTGATCGGCCCGATTCCGCTAGAGGAATTTCGACCTGAGAACATTCAGCGGAAGATCGACGCCAATTCTTTTGCGCGCGAGGCGCAGGCCCGGCACCCCGGTCGCAAGCCGCGCATTCTGACGATCACCCAGAGCACCTACGATGGCATCGTGTACAACGTGGAAACTCTCAAAGAGATCTTGGATGGTCAGATTGACACATTGCATTTTGACGAAGCTTGGCTGCCGCACGCCACCTTCCACGATTTCTATCGCAATATGCACGCCATCGGCCGCGATCGACCATGCTGCGACAACGCGATGGTGTTTGCCACTCACTCGACCCACAAGCTGTTAGCGGGAATATCGCAAGCTTCGCAAATTTTGGTTCAGGAGTCGAAGACCACCAAGCTCGATCGGCACATTTTCAATGAAGCCTATCTGATGCATAGCTCGACATCGCCGCAGTACGCGATCATCGCGTCCTGCGACGTGGCGGCGGCGATGATGGAACCGCCGGGCGGGACGGCGCTGGTCGAGGAGTCGATCGCGGAAGCGCTCAACTTCCGGCGGGCGATGCGCAAGGTGGATGCCGAATGGGGCGACGATTGGTGGTTCCAAGTATGGGGGCCCGAGGAGATTTGTGAGGCGGGCATTGGTACACAAGCGGACTGGATGCTCGGTGGCGACGACAACTGGCACGGCTTCGGCAATTTGGCGGAGGGCTTTAACATGCTCGACCCGATCAAAGCCACCGTGGTCACACCCGGGCTGAACGTCAAAGGACACTTTGCGGAATGGGGTATACCCGCATCGATCGTAACGCGTTACTTGGCAGAGCATGGCGTCATCGTCGAAAAGACCGGCTTGTACTCGTTCTTTATCATGTTCACGATCGGCATTACCAAAGGGCGCTGGAATACGCTGCTGAGTGCGCTGCAGCAATTCAAAGATGACTACGATAAGAACTTAGCGATTTGGAAAATACTTCCCAAATTCGCTCAGCAATTCCCGCAGTACGAAGGGGTGGGGCTTAAAGATCTCTGCCAGCGCATCCACGACGCGTACAGAAAGCACGACATTGCGCGGGTGACGACGGAGATGTATCTATCCCCCATGCAGCCCGCCATGAAGCCGTGGCAAGCCTACGATCGCATGGTTCACCGCGAGCTGGATCGAGTCCCGATCGATGAGCTCGAAGGCCGCATCACGGCGGTGTTGTTAACACCCTACCCGCCCGGTATTCCGCTGTTGATCCCTGGCGAGCGGTTCAACAAACTGATCGTGGAGTATCTGCAGTTCGCGCGCATGTTCAACCAGCAGTTCCCTGGTTTTGATACTGATATCCACGGTTTGGTAGAAAAGAATGTCGACGGGAAGATCCAATATTATGTCGACTGCGTCCGCCAGTAAGCGTCCCCTGGGCAGGAATGCCCAGGCTCACCCGTAGAACGGGCACCCCTGCCCGTTTTCAAGTAGAACGCGCACTCCTGCCCGCTTTGTCCCCCAAGTTATCCCAAGCCCGCGCAAATCGACCCCCTGCCCGCGAGCGGGAGGGGGCGAGCCTAGGCGATGGGGAGGGCCGAAGGGTGGCCTGACGAATTGGTGTTAAACAGGTGAAAATGCATGGTCGCGTGTTTTCTCCCTTAACCCGCAAAGAGCAAGGCAAAAGAATGGAGGCAAAAGAATGTGCGCGCACGGATATTTTTCTGCCTCGATTTTTCTGTCTAAATTAGAAGAGTCCTAGGCACAGCACGTTTTCGAGAAAGAGGGATGTTGATGCAAGAAAACTTGGCAATCGTTTACGGCCACGCGTGGTAAATTGGTTGTTGCTGTGGCAAGCCTATTCATCTTCTACCCTCCATTTTCTACCAATAAACGAGTCGGGTTGGCTCCCAGACCGGACACGAACTATCCCTGGTAGGGAAATTGGTTAACCCGATCCTGCCGAATCGACGCGACCATTTCTGCACCAGGCAAATCCACCCAGCCCACCCAAAACACGACCGATTCTTCAGGCCAGCCGGAGGGGAGGGCATGGATGTGGATTGCGCTTGTAGATTGCGCTTGTAGATTGCGCTTGTCCCTCTCCCTCGCTTAGGCTCGACCTCTCCCAGAGGGAGAAGATCCAGTGCAAGCAGATCCAGTGCAAGCAGATCCAGTGCAAGCAGAGCTAGAGTGAGCAGAGCTAGTGTAAGTAGAGCTAGAGTGAGCAGAGCTGGGGCAAGCTGAGCTAGGGTGAGAATATCGATAGGGAAAGAGGCTCGCGAAAAGTTCGAAAAGTTGTGGGGGATAGAGAGGGCTGTAGCCCGTTTTTATGCTGCTTATGCTCGAGGCGACTCGACAGGCTGCGTGGCTAAAGCTTGGACTCTGACAGACGCGTGGGCATGGGAGGTAGAAGGCTCGAATATCAGGGGCGGCATTTTAAGCCCACTAGCACTTTTGTTGCGTTTGACCATGGTCTTCCTGGGGGTGAGCCTCCGGCGGTGGGCTATTATACGCCCTAAGACGGTCGTTAATCATTGATACTTTCACAGCAGCTTGGTACGCTATAGATAGCACGCTTGCGACCGATCCACCTCTTCTGCGTTCTTGCACTCGCTGGAACGCCGGTCGCTATTGGGGGCACGCACGAAAGGAACGCAGTTGAAACGTCTACTGTTGTTGTACGTAAATACATTGCTGATCGTGGGAATCGTCGCAGTGATGCCCGCGCCCGCATTTGCACAGCGCAAGTCCAAGGGGGTGACCACATCGAAGTCCTTCAAGGGCTACGGTGGCCTTCCCGCACCTGTCAAATCCGTCCCAGCTAAACTTCCGGAAGTGGTGCCCGTCGATGCAAATCGCTCGGGCGAGTGTCGCCAAATTGCCGAGAAGATCGACGCCTTGGTTGAGGCGCGGCTAGCGGAGTTGCAACAGACTCCCAATCCGCCCGCCGATGATCACACGTTTGTGCGTCGCGCCTTTCTAGATATTTCGGGGGCGATCCCCAACTTGATTCAAACCAATGCCTACGCCAGCAGCAAGCAAGGGCGCAAGGACGAGATGTTGATCGACGGGCTGCTGGGCTCCTACGGCTACGTCAGTCACACGTACAACTATTGGGCCAACATCCTCCGCTTGAAGGATCGTCAGGATCAGTTGCCGATGACCAGCTACCGCGACTGGATCAAGGAGCAGGTGCGTATCAACCGCCCCTACCAGGCTTGGGTATATGAGATGCTGACGGCTGAGGGTAAGCTCTGGGACAATCCGGCGGTAGGCTTCACACTGCGCGATTCGGGTATGCCGCTGGTCCACGTCGACAATACCGTACGAGTGTTTTTGGGAACTCAGATCGGCTGTGCTCAGTGCCACGACCATCCGTTCGATCACTGGACACAGAAGAATTTTTATGAACTGGCGGCCTTCACTTCTGGCGTTACCACTCGCGATGGAGGGGCTTCGCCCGCCTACAGCAACGGCAACCCGATCGAGCGACTGAGGGAGGAGGGAAAGAAGATCGATCCTGAAAAGCGTTTGGTAGGCTCTATGGATCAAATGATGCGGGCCAACTTGTTCAGGATCTCGTTTGATTCTAAGCGCAAGCTGAAGTTGCCGGCGGACTACGCCTATTCCAACGCTAAACCCAATCAAGTAATAGACCCGCTCGTGCTGTGGGGCACGTTGCCTGAGGCAGCAAAAGAGTTGTCTCCCCGCGAACAGTATGCTGCTTGGCTAACCTCGAGCGACAATGAGCTCTTTGCCAAGACGATTGCCAACCGTTTGTGGAAGCGCGTCATGGGAGTCGGCTTGATCGAACCGGTGGATGACATCCGCAAAGATAGTCCCTGCCAGAACCCAGAGTTGCTCGACTTCCTGACTCAAGAGATGATTCGGCTGAAGTTCGATCAGAAGGAGTTCTTGAGGACGTTGTACTACACGCAGACGTATCGCCGCGCATCTAGCGACTTCGATCCGTCGCTGCAGGAGTTCTACAACTATCCGGGACCTCGGCTGCGCCGCATGACTGCCGAACAAATATGGGATTCAGTGCTGACGATTGCGGTCTACAATCCGTTCTCTTACGAATTGCCGGACAATAAGCAACTGCGAGACACGGTCGATGTCGACATGTCCAAGGTGACGTGGAGCCAGGCTGAAAGTATCGCAGCCAAGTACGATGAGAATCTCGGACCTGGGGCTCGCCAGAAAATCATGAATAACTCGAGTTACCGACGGCAGATATTGGCGCGGTCGTCGGAGCTGCCCAGCCCGCTGCCGGCGGACCACTTCCTCAGGCAGTTTGGCCAGGGGGATCGCGAGTCGATCGACGGCGATAGCACCGACCCCACCGTTCCGCAAATACTGACCATGTTTAACGGACCTTTTACTCACATGATGTTGGAAGATGGTTCGGTCATTCACGACAATCTGTCGCTGTCGCGCGGCACGCGCGATGCCATCAACGTGATGTTCCTGTCCATCCTCAATCGCCCTCCCACCAGCCGGGATCGCGACGTAGCCTTAAACGAGATGGAGCGCAGCGATGCCGTGATGGGCTATGGCAACGTAGTCTGGGCGCTAATCAACACCCGCGAATTCATGTTTATTCAGTAATTGAGCAAAAACCAATGCCTTATACATATGCTTCTCGAAAATCGTCCGTATCACTAGATTCCAGTTTGGCACACAGTCTGATGTTGGACGAGCAGTCGGGCTATCAGGGGTTCCATCCGACCCGCCGTTCCTTTATGGCCGATACGGCGCGGGCGATGCTCGGGGTGAGCTGCGCGGCGGCGATGCCGCACTTCGGGCGGGGCGCTGTGGCACATGCTGCCGAGAGCGCTCAGGCGCCGGGGGTGGGCAAGGCGAAGAGCGTGATCTTCCTATACATGAACGGGGCCATGAGCCACCTCGATACGCTGGATCCCAAGCCGGGGACAGCCAGCCAAGGGGAGACGCAGACGGTGGCGAGTCGTCTGCCGGGTGTGGCCCTGTCCGATAGGCTACCCAAGCTGGCGTACCTGATGAACGGCATCGCCCTGATTCGATCGATGACCACCGAAACCGGGGCGCACGAGCAGGGGACGTATATCATGCGCACGAGCTACAAACCGCTCAATTCCATTCGCCACCCAGGCCTGGGTGCCTGGGCTGGACATCTGCTGAAGAAGTCCAATCCCAAACTGCCAGGAAGCGTTTTGATCGGGACGGCTAATGGCCACCCCGCGGCAGGCTTTCTACCGGCCGCGTTGGCACCAGTCCCCATCTCCAATGCATCCGCAGGGCTGGAAAACACGCAGAGCCCGAGTTACCTTAGTGAAAAGCAGTTTCACTCGCGGATGGTGTTGGCTCGGCAATTTGACAGCAAGTTCAAATCGCAGCACAAAAGCCAGCTCATCGATGCCTACGACCAGACCTATCGCGAAGCGGTGCAGCTCATGGGATCGAGCGAATTGAAAGCCTTCGATATCAAGCAGGAAAGCGAGGCGGTGCGCGAACTGTACGGGAACACGCGACTAGGACAAGGCTGCTTGTTGGCCCGCCGCCTGGTCGAAAGTGGCGTGCGCTTCGTCGAAATCGATTACGGGAGTTGGGATCATCACAACGACATCTACAAAACTGTGCCGAACATGACCACGGAGCTAGATAATGCGCTGGGTGCTCTGCTTCGCGATTTGGCCAGCCGACGCATGTTAGGTGAAGTGTTGGTCGTGCTGTCCTCCGAGTTTGGGCGCACACCGCAGATCAATGAGAATGCCGGCCGAGATCATCATCCGGCTGTTTTTTCCAGCTTGCTATGCGGTGCCGGCATTCAGGGTGGTGCCGTTTACGGCAAGTCTGACGAGCTGGGGCATTCTGTGGAGGACGATGCCGTATCGCACCAAGATGTGAATGCCACCATCGCCACCGCGATGGGCTTGCCGCTTGAGCAGGACTTTATCGCTCCCAATGGTCGCCCATTTCGGATTTGTGACGACGGCGTTCCAATAACAAAGTTAATGACTTAGCAATGCGGGGTTTGGCGTTTCGATTGTTTGGGGCATGCTTGGCCGCAGCGGCCCGCCGTGAAGCTAGGTTTTTAGTTCGAACGTTGGCGGTGGCGGCCTGCGCCGTTGCCTGCGCTGCGAGCGACCTGCCCGCCAGCGATGCAGTCGATGCCCTGCCTCCACAGTTAAAGGCGGCTCAGGAAAACGC
>CAKQNH010000110.1 GCA_934255105.1 uncultured Pirellulaceae bacterium | reverse complement strand
CTCTCGGTGCGATCGAAGACAAAGTCCCAACTCCAAACATGGTTCGGATGCGTCGCGCGATATCGATGGCAAGCGTTGCCACTAGTGCCAATAGCTCGCTTTTTCCTAGCTTTTCTGGGCACTTTCAATCCTTCTTGACGCCAAATACGGTGTATCCGCTTGTTGCTCACTCGAAAGCCCTCAGCTCTCAGCAGGTCTGCGATACGGCGATAACCGAATCGCGGTCGCTGCCTAACGAGCTCCAAAATTCGTCTACGAAGTTGCGGCTCGTCGCTTCGCGCGCGACGCTTGTAACGCACACTACTGCGACGAAATCCAAGTCCACGACAGGCCCGACGCTCAGATACTTCAAACTCATTTCGAATCTTCTGAACAGTTTCGCGTTTCTGCGCCGGGCTTAGCCGTTTCCCCGAAGTGCCTCCTTAAGCATGGACTTGTCGAGCTCTGCATCGGCAAGCAGCCGCTTCAGCCGCGAGTTCTCCACCTCAAGCTCTTTGAGACGTTTCGCCTCATCACTCTTCATGCCACCGTACTGCTTGCGCCAGCGATGGTAGGTAGCCTCGCTTACCCCCATGCTTTGCAAGACGGCTGACAGCTCTTTGCCTGTATTCAACATTACATCCGCGTCTCGTAGCTTCGCCACGATCTGCTCCGGACTGTGCTTCTTTCGCTTCGTCATCTGAAAGTCTCCTTCCTCAAAATGAGGCTCTAGACTCTCATATCACATGGACCATGAAAAGGTGAGCATTCCAGAATACCGATTTCCTCGAATCTATCCTATTTGGCCAATGATTTTGATGCGATTGCCGTGTTCAGCCATCCACCTACGAGTTGGAATTTCAAAACCAACCCATAAAGCTAACCGACCCGTCAAGACTGCTTAAGTCGAACGCTTACCTGCTGCTCGAGACTCTGCTCCGGCTGGCGAGCTTCAGCCAGCTTGCGGTCGCGCTCATCGAAGATCGCGGCGTAACAATCCGCTGGTAAGCCCCAGAGCGTGGTGAGGCAGACTGGGGGCCGTAAAAACTCTCGGTAAGCGTCGACGTCTTCGAAGTTGCGAGTGGACGGTCGTCACTAGGCTTCGTCGTGACGCCAAGCTGTTCGACCTTCCGGTGAACAAAACAGGCCAGCGTGGCCGCCCACGTAAGTACGGCAAGAACCGAATCAGTCTCATTAATCGAGCATCAAGAGGATTATGCCTCAGTGATTGTTTCAGCCAACACGCAATCAAATAGGAATGGGCTGATAGAACTGCTACGACTGCTCGCCAGTCTCGGTATCGTATGGTTTCATGTTGGGGCTGTAGGCAGCTCAATTGCTTACGGTGGGTTGCCGTTGTTTACAATCTTGCTGATTGCTTTTGCAACGACTAACGCGAATGACCGGTCGTGGTTTAGGGTTGTGCAGAAGCGAGCGGTTCGGCTCTTGATTCCATGGTTGGTTTGGAGCGGAATCTACGCAATGGCAAATGTCATGGATGCTGCCTACAGTAACCAAGCCATCCAAAGCGAGTTCCATTTCTGGATGCTATTTACGGGTCCCGCGATTCATCTGTGGTTTCTTCCATTTGCATTCGTCACAAGTGTCTTAGCCTCGATTCTATCATGTCATGTACATACTTACCTCCGAGAAAGATCGTTCTTAGTTCTTTGCACCATGCTTCCAGTTCTATCCTTCACAGCCGCAAAGCTTTTAGAGGAGTATGAGTTTACTATCCCTCTTCCGCAGTGGATTTTCGTACTTCCGTCGGTCTGTTTGGGATTAATGCTGGGATTTGCACCACCAAACTCGAGATTGGCCAAATTGGCGATGTTGTTCTCAATTGCAGCCTCGCTGTTATTCACATGGGATGTAAATGAAGGGCGATGGTCAATACCCTTCCTTGTTGGTGCAACCTCAGCCCTCATCGGCTGGCACTTGTTCCTGCCATCTAATTCATGGACTGAATACATTGGACGGTTAGCTCTTCCCGTCTACCTAGTGCACCCGCTAGTCATAGCATTCCTTCAACGGATATTGGCGAAAGATACAAGTCTAGTGGTTATCGCGTGTGGTGCCTGCTTTATTTCGATCATGCTTGCAATAGGGCTTGGCTGGCTGCGTGGTAGAATGCTCGCAGTTGTATCGCGAACTGCTTTTCTCCGGTAATCAAGCCGGATCGAATGCTCCACGGCCAGGTGCTTCACTCGCCGAAAACAGTTAGGTCTTGAAACCCACCGCGTTTCAGCTGTTGTCAATATTCGTTGTAGATACTGCGACTGCTTTCCCGAGAGACCGACTCGGCCCAGTGACATCGATATTGTTAGTATCTTGGACATAGCAATCGGCCCGCCGGTGCTTGGGCAACTACGTCTTCAATAATAGGTATTCTTCCGTTTCCATTGCCTCACGACGGAACGTTGGCCACGTGTGAAAACCGATAAGAACGAGCGACCAGGACTGCTTAGCGCGGCGAAGTCACTAGCTACATTCCAGATGCTAGCCATGGCCGCAGGCTTTCTGCGAAATGTCGTGCTGGCCAGACTGATCGGTATCGAGGACATGGGCATCGCCGCAATCCTGGGCATGACGGTCAGCACGCTAGAGCAAATCGCAGACAGTGGCATTAGTCGGTACGTTGTGCAAGCGACCGGGAACGGCCGTTTGGCTACACTGGGTACTGCGCATCTGTACTCTGTGTTTAGGGGAATTGGGTTTGCCTTGCTAATGCTGTCGCTGGCAGGAACTCTAGCTGCCGCCTTTTCGATCCCACATGTCAGGGCAAGCTTCCTATTACTCGCCTTGGTACCATTCGTACGTGGATGGACCAATCTCGACGTTTACCACCAGCAACGAAAGCTTCAGTTCAAAGCAAGCAATTGGATGGAGCTTGCAGGACAAGTCGCGGCGCTCTTCGCAGCGGTAATTGGCGCAATGTGGTTGCAAGACTATAGAGCAATGGTACTAGCGCTGATCGCTCAGTGCTCTACCAGTGTTGCAGCTAGTCACCTTCTCTCATCTCACCGATTTGCATTGCGACTGGACAAGCGAGTGCTCGGCTCTATTGCGAAGTTTGGGATACCTCTCGTGCTCAACGGGGTTCTTCTCGCCATCACTATCAACGGCGATCGCATGGTAATGGCAACGAGCCGTAGTATCTCTTCCCAGGGAATTCCGTTGGCCGAGTTTGCTGCTTACAGCATAGGCTACGCCCTCCTGTTCACTGTGGTCATGGGAGCGCTCCGAGTAGCGACAAATATGATGCTTCCGGCTCTGGCGAACGTCCGTGAGAAGCCGCGTGAACTGCAGCACATGACGATCCTGTTTGCACAGTCGCTGAGCGGCTTTGCATGCTGCCTGACCATAGTGTTTGGTTTCGGTGGCCAACAGTTGATCGTGGCGCTATACGGCGCGGATTATTATCTCGAGCAAGGATTGCTTGTGCTGCTAGTGGTTTCACTATCACTCCGCGCGCTGCGGTCTTTGCCGACAGCGATTGCTATGTCGCATGGTAACACCTGGAACACACTGTTTGCCAACTGCTTTCGCTCGCTGGCACTTCCGCTATCGGTCGGAGCATTGATTTTGGGATTCGGAATGCGCGGTATCGTGCTGGCTAATCTGCTTGCTGAACTAGTGGCCTTGGGCGTATCGATTCTGCTGGTCGTCCGTAGCCGGTTTTCCAAGGCAAACATTCTGGCTTACTACCTATCACTCTACGGACCTGTAGCCTTGTTCACATTGGTGGCCACATGTTGCGACGCGCAGTCGCGAGCGTTAAATACCGGCTTGGCCCTGGCGGCGGCGGCTATTGCCGCAGGGAGCTTCTATCTTGCTGCACCTGAACTTCGCGCGAAAGCCTGCACTCTTTATGCGAATCGATTTACCGGAACAGCGTAGTAGCTCGTAAGCGTACACCATAGCCAGTCGTCTTGCGGGGTTGTTTTGTTGTAGAGTTCGGCGTAGGGGCAGCAGGTTGTTGCCTGACAGCGAATTCAACAACGGAAGGACGAGTGCCATGGGGAAGAGACTGGATTCAGAGAAGTTGATTGCTTGGCAGCAGCGGTTGGCGAAGCTCGATGCTAGCGGCTTATCGGTGACAGCGTTCTGTCGGCAGGCGGGTATTACTCCAGCTAAATTCTACTATTGGTCGCGGCGAGTGCGAGAAGCCGGAAGTGCTGCCGACACACAGCGGCCAGACTTGAGCACTCGAGTGAGTCGACAATCCGTTGAGATCGTCAATCATGTCGAAGTCGCAATTGGTGAGCATGTGAGGATTCGACTTCCGGGCAATAATCACGAGCTGATTAGCTCGGTGCTGGCAAGCTTGCAGTCATCCGCAGTGGCGGCCAAGGCCGCAGGAGCCTTCGAGCGAATCGAACTCAATCGTGCTTCGACAGCGTCACAATGATGCAGAGCAGTTTACTTGCAGTGGCCTCTTCGGAGATCTACCTGTACACCAGTGCGGTCGACATGCGGCGCAGCTTCGATGGCTTGATGTCGATCGTGCAGGCTGAGTTCAAACGCGACGTTCGCGCGGGTGATCTATTCGTATTCATCAAAAAGCGTGGAGATCGGCTCAAAGCGCTCTGGTGGGACAGTGATGGTCTGGCGATTTTTATGAAGCGGCTCGAATGTGGGACTTACCAGCGACCATTGGCCACAGATGTTAAGGGGTGTCACCTAACGCTCGATCGAGTACAACTTGGATTACTTTTGTCAGGCATCGAACTCACCAGCGTGCAGCGACGTAAAAGATATCAACCACCTAAGCTCCCGCAATAGTAACTCGGCATGATCGCCGCAGTATGTCATGGACACAGACAACAACAACTTGCCAAACGACCTCGCTGCGTGCCACGCTCTGATCGAACAAGAGCGTGCGCGCAACGAGGAACTTTCTTGTGAGCACGAGAAGCTTGCAACCGAGATGGAGAAGCTTCGCAAGCTGCTCAGCAAGTTGGTCAATGGTTCTCGTAGTGAGAAGCGTATCCTGAGCGGCCCAAGCCAAGCCCTGCTTCCTTTCGAAAGTGAAGAAGAGTTTCAAGCTGCCAAGGCCGAAGCGGAAGCCGAGGCGAAACAGATCGTTGATGAGTACACGGTTAAGCGACATGAGCGCAAGAAGAAGCCACGCAAGGAATCATTGCCTGCGGATTTGCCTCGCATCGAAGTAGCCGTTGAAATTGACGAGTCGTTGAAGAACTGCCAGACTCACGGCGAGCGTAAGCAGATGGGCGAGGACATCGTCGAAACGTTGGTCGTCGAGCCACCGAAGGCTTATGTCGAAGTTCGTCGTTATCCGAAGTTCATTTGCGAAGCCGACAAGAAGTGTGGCGTCACTTCGCCCGAACGTCCCACTGGCTTGGTCGAAGGTAATCGCTACAGCCCGAGTGTGGCTGCGGCAGTGATCGATTACAAGTGGAACCACTACCTACCAATCTACCGACAACAAGATCTGTTCGCGGCCTGCGGTTGGACGCCAAGGCGCAGCACGTTATTGAACTTAGTCAATGCCGTTGAGTTTGTGGTCGATCCACTCGTCGCCTTGATGACTCGACAAGTTCAACAAGATGTCGGCGTGGGCATTGATGACACGAGTTGTCGGATGCTGTTGCCGACTGTGGATCCGCCAATTGATCCCGCCGATCCCAAGAGCGTGCGCCTTGCTGAAAAAATTCGTGAAGCACGAGCCAAGGGAGACAAGAGTCTGATCGCCAAGATGTGGGCCTACTCTGGCTTGCACCGCAGTCCGTACAACATTTTTGACTTTCGGGTATCACGGCATCGCGATGGTCCGGACGAATTTTTTCGAACGAGTCAGAATTGTAAAGTGCAAGGAGATTGCTTTTCGGGCAACAAGAGCGTGATCATGCGTTCCGATGGCCGACTGGAGTTCGTGGCTTGTTGGGCGCACGCGCGCCGCAAGGTTGTCGAGTCGAAGACTTATAAAGAGCAGTCGGATCAACTGATCGGTATGATCCAGGCCTTGTACGACATTGAAACACGTGCCACGCCGCTGTCGGTAGCAGAGCGTGAACAGCTACGTGGGCGGGAGTCGGCGGTGATCCTGGCTTCGATCCGCAAGTGGCTTGATAGCCCCGTTGTCGCCGACGTGTTACCTAAGAGCGACTTTGCAGAAGCCCTGCGATACATTCGCAATCATTGGTCAGCCCTGAACGCCTACGTCGAAGATGGTCGAATCCCGATTGACAATAACTTGGTGGAACAATTAATGAAACAAGTTGCCCTCGGAAGAAAGGCTTGGCTTTTTGTTTCGAATGTCCCCGCCGGGGAGCGTAGCGCCAAGATGATGACTCTGGTCAGCAGCGCCAAGCGGCATGACTTGGACGTGCGAGTGTACCTCGAAGAAGTCCTAACGCAGTTGTTAGCTGGCTGCACCGACTATCACAAACTCCTTCCTGATATCTGGAAGCAGTCACACCCCACAGCCGTCCGAGTTTATCGCCAGGAGGAGCGTCGCGACAAAGCCGACCGCAAGCAGCTGGCCGCCGCCCGTCGGCGACTCTTCAAAGCCAGCCTAACGAATTAGCTCCGCCCCGCCCGAATGTCGACGCGCTAAAATCACCTGTCACTGCTGAGCGCTTACGTAGCTCTGCCCTTTGGTGGGCTTCCATCTTCCAGTGGCGATGAACGCTCCAGCAACCATTTTAATAACTTCAAGCGCCGCAAGGAGAAAGCTTAAGATGCACGATCTCGATAGGCTCTCGGGAAAAAGTTTTGGCCTACCCAGAGATGTGGATATCGCCGGTGCCGAAGAGCTGGAACGCGATTGCCGTCGCTCGCGCCTAGCTTCCACGCTCATGTACTTGTGCTCAGTTCGCCAGCGTATGGCGAGAATCTGCCTGCAGTATGCGTTACGCTTGGAGGGGGGAGGTTTCTATTCAGCTACTGGCAGAGAGATTCTGCGAACTTACTATGACGTCAGAGTGGGGGCTTACAGTTACGGCGAATGTATGCGGCCCGGTGCTTGGCCTGCTGGAACGACGGTGGGTAGATATGTTTCCGTCGCTAAAGACGTTCGTGTGTTCCGTAGGAACCATCCCATCGAGCGCCTTTCACTCCATCCTTTCTTCTACAATACTCGTTTAGAAATCGTTACAGAGGAGACGATCGCATCGAGCCCGCTATTCGTTGGTCACGACGCATGGCTCGGCGAAAGAGCGATTGTAACCCCAGGCTGCGGTCGGATTGGAATAGGGGCCATCGTGGGCGCAGGAGCGGTCGTTACCAAGGATGTTGCCGATTTTACAATCGTAGCTGGAAATCCTGCCAAACCAGTCAGAGAGCGGTTTCCCAAAAACCTGCAAGCAAGCATTCTGGCTAGTCGCTGGTGGGAGCGGTCTGTGGCTGACCTGAAAGAGAATCTAGAGTTTTTTCAATTGCCACTGGCTGCTGCCTATCACAACAATCCACAGTTTCTTGTTTTCTCCGCGAATCGCAATCCTGGATTGCGAGGATGAACGAGCCTTAACGCCAAAGCTGTGGGTTTTGTCTGCCGCAAGCGGAAGCTGCAGCAGCTGGGAAATTGACGCCACGTAATCGTCCATTCGAGACGTAGACTACAAATTTATTTCCAATCTTGCAAGACACTTGTGTCGTAGGCCCGTGCTACTGGAGTGTAGTATCTCAAGCGCAGTTCCAACCGAAGCAAGCAAAAGTCGTCGCTCTTCGCCACTTGCAAACGGCAGAGAGTGCGTATTGGACATGGGCACTTCGAGCCCACACCCTGACCAGCGTAAGCCATCGACGGAGGGTAAACCTTTCAAGGTAATGTGCCCGACGCCGTTTATTGACGCAGCGTGCTGCAAGCGCGAGGTATCTCGTGGCACTGAGTTGTGGCTCGCTGCTTAGTCATCGAACTCAATCGACAGTTCAACTTCACCGATGGGCAACTCAATGGGGAGAGATTTCTCCTCTTTGAGTTTCTGAGCTAGCGATGCCGCAGGTCGGTGGTCTGCGGTGCTTCCGACTTGGGGCGAGGTGTTAATACTCTTCACGCCTTCGTCAGTGTCGTTAGTTGCTAACCGGTGTGCCTGTGTCATGCTCAGCGCGTCGCTAGTGCGAGAGGCGGCGGTCGCCGGTCCAAACTGGCCGTCGATGAAATCTCGAACAGTAAGTATTGCGCCGGAATTCGGCAGCGGAGCATCGGGACCTCTTGTAAAATCAATCTCCAAATTCGAGTTTTCTCCCCAGTTCGCGATCAGCGCGGTCCTTGGAAGAGAATCTAGAGGTGGTGAAACTATAATGTGATTACCTTGCTTCGTAATTATTTGTCGGGGGACTCCATCAAAGTTGACTTCGACGATATCTCCTAACTGGAAAAGATCCGCGTGGCGGTTTAGTACGAAATCCGACGTTGTTGAGGACTGCGTGTATAAAGCATCAAACGCGGTTGGTGCATTTTTGAATTGAGGGTTTGCATGCACGGAATGTTGGTCCTGCGACGCCGTAGCTTGATATTTTTGCCAGTCTCGAACCCAATTACCCGGTGTGTGCAAAATCATGGGATTGGCTGCGCGATCAGTATTCCAATAGACGTTGCCGTCGGAATTGTAGACTTCCGTCTCTGCTGTTGAATAGGCTGGTTTGGAGTGCCCGACATTGAACACGTTGTTGCGAATCTCTAGCGTTTCCTTCGGTAATCGCAAGAGTCCATAGCCGGCAAAAGCCAGTGTGTTGTTCTCGAGTCGACTATTGGTTGCCCCCATCGAAACTAACAGTCCACTGGAGCCATATATTAGATTGCCTTTGAGTAGCACGTTGTCGGATTGTTGGATATGCAGGCCCTGCCCATTAGCAGCAATTACGTTGTCGACAATTTTGACATTCGATACATCACGATACAACTGGATACCATCGGGATGGCCCCAGTCCAAATGATGATGAATGTAGTTGGATTGGACCAGGATATCTTTACTGCTATATGTGATTATCAAGCCATCGACTTTGTTATAAGATATTTCGTTCCCTCTGATCGTCGCGTCATGGCTTTCTACAATCATCACACCAAATTCATTTCCGAAGATTTCATTGTCCTCCATGGCAACGTTGTCTGCTTCTCGGATCCAGCCACCCGCTCGAGCATTTTGGAATAGCTTGGAAGACCGAACCGAAGCTCCACTTGAATTGCCCAAGTCGACCCCATATCGCATAAAATGGCTGACTGCAACTCCTTGGATCTGAGAATAATCGCCCGCATGAATTCCATCAATTAGGCGCGGGACCTCGATGCGATTTAGATCTTGCGCATCAGCCACTTTAACTACAACCTTGGTATGTCCATTCTCGACAGTGGCAGTCCACTCTCCTGGCACTGAAATCAATTTACGATTATTCTGGAGCCAATAAACGTCATCTTTACTCACGTCCCAATGGGGCGAGAACGTCTCATAGGTTATCGCGCCGACTTGTGGATCAAAGGACTTGATTGGCACGGTAAATTGCACGTTGCCCTTGGCGGTCCAAACGAAGAATTCACTTCCCACCAGCGTGGCATCTAAGCCAATTAGATCCGCATCGGTAAATAAATTGTCTCCGACGCTATCGATGGTCCACCAGCCATCGTCGGGATGCCGCGCTTGCTGCGCGGATTCGCCATTGATATATAGCTGAGTTACTGGCCAGTCGACATACGCTTCATACAGCCCATTCCCCAAATCACTCCAACCGCTGACCAGCTCAGAACCGCTGATGATCGGCGTCTCCCCGTCGGCCGCGCGGAGCGTTATCGGAGCGTCTGCTGTGCCGTCGGGCAACTTGATAGACTCTCGGTACGTGCCCGCTTTGACTACGATCTCTGTG
>CAKQNH010000109.1 GCA_934255105.1 uncultured Pirellulaceae bacterium | reverse complement strand
GAAAATAACGCACGGAAGCCTTACTCAACTCGCTAACTCAATGCACGGCCGTTTCCATTTACCGTTGAACCAAAACAGGTGCACGCCGCAGATGGATTACGCATCCGATAAAGTTTCTGTAACCTTTTTTGGCGGTTTTTGTGTCTTAACCGAGACCTTCTGTGAATGACCTTATTTTTTCACTTCCCGGCCGATGGATACTTTAGTGGTTGGTCAGGATTGTCAAGCAGGAGTTCCGACCGTGAGCTCTCAACTTAAGAAGATGCAATTCAACAAGATGCAATTTAATAAAATGCAACGGCCTTTGACACATTTAATGCGACGCTTCCTACTTGCGATGGCTGTGTTGGCGATCAGCGGCCAGAAGGGTATGGCCGAAAACGAAGCTCACGTTGTCGTCTACGGCTCGACTCCGGGGGGATTTTGCGCTGCGATCGCAGCGGCGCGGGAGGGTGCTACGGTTATTCTGCTGGAACCGACGGATCATGTCGGCGGGTTGAACACGGGCGGATTGAGCCACTGCGATTCTAACCAGATGGTCCGCAGCACGGTGAGGGGACTGTTCGAGGAGTGGCATACGCGTGTGGTCAAAGACTACACGGATCGCGGGCTCGACGCCCCCTACTTTCCCGATGTGAAGGATCAATCGCGGTGGACCTTTGAGCCACACGTCGCGATGCGCGTGACCATGCAGATGTTGGATGAGGCCGGGGTCAAGGTGAAAACTGAAAGCCATCTCAAGTCGGTTGCAAAAGACGGCCCGCGGATCACGTCGCTGGTCACCGACAATGGAACGTTCACAGCCAAGGTCTTTGTTGACGGCACGTACGAGGGTGATTTGATGGCGGCCGCCGGGGTGAGCTGGACGATCGGCCGCGAGGGGCGTGCGGAATACGGCGAGTCGCTGGCCGGCAAGCATTACCCCAAGCAGAAGATGGACGTCAATGGCTTTGACGACGAAGGCAATCTGCTGCCACTGGTCACGACCGACGATGCCGGACCCGAAGAGCAGGGGGACCGTAACGTGATGACTTACAGTTTCCGATTGTGCCTGACGGAAGATCCGGACAACCGCGTGCCAATGCCCGAACCGGCCAGCTACGACCCGGCTCGGTTCGAAGTCGTCCGCCGCGCGGTGCAGGCTGGCGTGCGCGTCGGGTTCGATCTCTATCCGCTCCCCGGCGACAAGCTCGACGGCAATAACTCCATTGGAGGGCAGTTCTCACTGGGGCTGGTCGGCGGTGGGAACGACTGGCACTCGGCTAACGCAGCGGAACGAAAGAAGATCTGGGAAGCATACAAGCAGTACACGCTGGAGTTCTATCGCTTCCTCACGACCGATCCAGCGGTGCCCGAAGAGGTTCGCAACCAATACGCCAAGCTCGGCTTGTGCAAAGACGAGTTCGCGAGCTACGACCATTTCTCGCCTGCGCTCTATGTTCGCGAGTCGCGGCGCATGAAGGGGATGTATGTCATCAGCCAGAAAGATATTCTCGAATCGCCGAGCAAAGATGACCCAATTGCGGTTTCGTCGTTCCCGATCGATTCGCACGACTGTCAGCGCGTGGCGCTTAAGGACGGGGGCGTGATCAACGAAGGGACGATCTTCCCCGTCAGGCGCGAGATGCTCCGACAGGGTTATGCGTACCACGTCCCCTACCGCTCGATCATGCCTCAACCCGAGCAGTGCGACAACTTGCTCGTGCCGGTCGCGCTATCGTGCACGCATGTAGGCATCTCGTCGTTGCGGATCGAAGGAACATGGATGATCATCGGCCAGAGCGCCGGCATCGCTGCGGCGTTGGCGGCTAAGAGTGACATGGCCGTGCAGGAACTGCCCTATACACAACTTCGCCAGCGACTATTGGCGCAAGGCCAGGTTCTCGAACTGCCGGTCGTCGCCGAATTGCTGGCGGCAACGGGAGCCATCGACCCGAAGACTCTGCCGGGCATCGTGCTGGATGATGCAACAGCTAAGCTGACAGGCGAGTGGACTCGATCGACGAATTTCAAACCGCACATTGGCCAAGGCTATATTTTTAGCGGCCAGCCCGGTGGCACTGAAACAGGCGACGGTAGTGCAGTGGCTACCTTCCGACTCAATGCGCCGAAGTCGGGCACATATCAATTGCTGATGGCCTACTCAGCGCACGAGACCCGCGCCACAGCGGTTCCAGTAACCGTCAGCAGTGGCTCCCACGAAAGCGAGTTCACCGTAGATCAAACCCAGCCGTTGCCGTCGGGAGTGCATTTCAAGCTCGTTGTAATCGTCAAGCTAGAGAGTGGAGTCGAAACGACGATCACTATCAGCAACAGGCAAACCGTAGGGTTCGTCATCGTCGATGCGCTGCAATTGGTTCTGGTAAGCGAGTAATTTTCGTTCAATTCGAAACCGTTCGACGAGGATGCTCCAAATCTCGGGCGTCTAGTCGCAAGGATTGGCTGTTGATCGAGAACTCCATGACTCCTTCATCCCAGCCCGATTTGGCGAGCGGGCCTTCATAGGTCGCGTAATCCTTCAGAGCGAAAGGCTTACCGTTGACCGTGGCATTGCCGTGATCGTACTCAATTGCATCCCCTTTCGTGCTGACGTACCGAGTCACCAGACCGGTCTGACTGCACTGACTATCGGCGCGCCGAAGCAGTTCTTGGAAAGCAGTGAAGCTGGGATAGTCGGCCTCTAAGCCAACTTCGAGAATGCCGCCTCCCGCTCGGGCATAGTCGATGATTCCGACGTACACTCGGCCAGCGTCTGCAGTGGATACGGACCAGAAGTGAAGTGCTTTGTCCCCCGCCGGCTCCGTCGAATAGGAACCACCATTGTCGGACAAATTGCTGTTGTAGTCCAGGAACTCCCCTTTGTAAAACAGGACGTTCTTGAATTGCATATTCGCGGTATTGGGATTCTGCCTTTCGACGTTCAGCGACAGCAGGTTTCGTTTGGGACCGAGGATTTTTAAGGGGTCGGCAAATGTCAGCTCCCAGATTTGGTTATTCCAGTGATCCACGGGCCGCGAGGCTCCGCTGTGAAAGTTGTCAAGCGGCACTCGGTCTTGCAGCGCACCCAAGCTATAAGCTGGCGTGATGGTGTAGTACAGGTTGTAAATTTGCCCAAATCGATCGCGACGCCGCGCTTTGACTTCATAATTTCCTCGCGCCTGTTTGTTGGTGGCGAGCTCGTACAATGCTGCGGGCAGGCGGTAGGAACTTGTGGCGATGCAGGGGACGAGGAAGTGGTAGTCGTTCTTGCGGTAGCGAGGGGGTGCGCAGTTTCCGAACAGCAAATAGCCGGTTTCGTAAAGGTGGTCGTCGAAGCCGTTTCGATTCTCGTCTCGCGGGGCAATATCTGGGAAACTGTCGGTGAAGATCGTGCGGAAATACGGCCCGCCCCGAACATTGTTTAAGGTCAGCAGCGCATAGTTTCCCAGGATGCTGTCGATACCCATCTGAGCCCATTGCCTAATCGCAGCGTCGTCACTGAAGTCAAACATCAACAACAACGGATGCAGGCTGCGCGCGACGTAATGTGGCGAGTTGAACTCTTCTAGGCCGCGATTGATGCGGTACTGAACCCAACGCTTGATCGACTCCTTGGCCTCGTCGCATCGCGAGGGATCTTGGACGCCAAACTTCTGTTGCGACAAAAGATAAATGACTTTCCAATTCAGCAGGTGGTTTTCATTGTTGTCTGCTGTGATCGAGCTGAGATTGCGTTGCGCCAAGCCATTCGCGTAACTCAGGATGATTTCGCGCATCCTGTGTTTGGCAGGTGGCGTGAGCACGTGTTCGAACTCGCAGTACGTATTGAGCAGCATCAGACTGAGCCACTCGTCGCGCTGGACGGGCAGCGTAGCGAAGTACTCACTGGCTTCCTCCACACGGATGCCAAGGGCAAATGCATCGGCTAATTCGCGATTGGATCGGAGCGAATCGGCGATGACCTCGGGGGACAACTGCTTGCCTAGCCGGTGCGAGACGTTTGCCATATGGCAGCAGGTGGCGCTGGCCTGTCCCACCTGTGCCTCGGCGCTCAGGTTGGCCGAGCTCTTGTTGCGGACGGCCTCTAAAAAATTGGCCGCGTGGATAACACCTTCGCTTTCCGTCGGTTGATCGTTTGTGAAGTCCTTGATCTTCTTGCCATGTGCGTCGAAAGCCTTGCCGATCGCGCCGTCGAGCGACAGGTAACCTCCTTCGAATTCGACCACCGTACCGATCTTCGTGCCGCGAAAACTGCCGGTCGATTCGACTCCTTTCTTCGCACGATAGTTGCGGATTTCGCAAATCAGTGGTGCAGGTTGATAGTCGAAAAACGCAATTTGTGTATTGGCGGTCTCTCCACAGTCGTCAAAACCGAATCGCCCTCCAATGCTGACGACTCGAGGAGGGGGATTCTCTTGCCTCAGCGCCCAACGTGAAATGTCGATGTGATGCGCTCCGTTATTCCCTACTTCACCGTTTCCGGTAGACCAGAACCAGTGCCATTCATAGTGCAATTGCTTGCGCATTAGCGGCTGCACTTCGGTGGGGCCACACCACAGGTCATAGTCAACGGTAGACGGAACTGGCGTCGCCTGCGAAATATTTCCAATGCCCTCGCGGGCTCGGTAAACGATCGCCCAAGCACGGAGCAGCCCGCCGAGTTCGCCAGCATGGCCGTACTCCAGGGCCTGCTGCACCACTGCGCTTGAGCGACGCTGGGTGCCGACCTGGACCACGCGTCCGTATTTTCGCGCTGCCGCCACTGCTTGTCGGCCCTCCCAGATATTGTGAGCAAATGGTTTTTCCACGTAGACGTCCTTGCCCGCCTGACAGGCCCAGATGGTCGCCAGGGCGTGCCAGTGATTCGGAGTGGCGATGATGACCGCATCGATCTGATCGTCGTCGAAGACTCGGCGTAGATCGCTGTAGGCGGCAACGGTCTGGTTCTTCTCTTTGAGCTCGCGAACCTCTTTGTCGAGAATCACTTCGTCCACGTCGCACAGCGCGGCAATCCGTGCGCCCGGCACTTTGCGGAATTCATTGATAAGCTGCCGTCCCCGCCCGCCCACTCCACCTGGGATTTTGATGCCACCGAGTCCGACGACCGCAAGCCGAATCTCTGCGTTGAAACCGGCGGCTCGGGAGTGCCGTGTAGCGAAAAGGCCTGGGCTCGAAGATCAGCGCAATTGAGGCGGGCTACAAGGCGCATTGCGTCGAGGATGCTTCGAGTAACAAGAGCAAGGCGGGCACTTGGCTCGACAGATTTTCACAGACAGCCACGCAGAACCACTCGAGTTGGCTTCACCCTACTTTTCCTTCTTGGGCTTCTTGGGCTTCCTTTCCTTCTTAGGTTTTTTCGGTTTTTTCGGCGGTGGAGGAGTCTTACTGCCGGAGCCACCACTAGATCCAGAGCCGTCGCCAACGGTGTTGGTGAGGCCGATCAAATCGGCGGGGAGCACAGATTTTGCGACGATGTCCGATCCGCCTAGAAAACTCTGCATGCCAAAGCCCATGCCGGAATAGGGCATTTGCACCGTCACCGTCACGGGGACGAGGTCGTCTTTGATCTCGCTCTTATGGGGCGGATCAAAGCTAATCTTGTATCCGGTCAGCCCTTTCTCTGCCATCGATAGATCGATTGCGTCGATGGCCCGCTGCTGCGTCATGTCGCCCAAGGCATAAATGCGACAGCCGTACATGCTGGCTTCCTGCAGTTTATGCTGGAGCGAAAAAATGCGGGCAACATCTAGCGAGCCTATGATCAGCAGCACGATGGGGGGGAGAATGACAGCGAACTCGACCGCCGCGACTGCGGCGCGCAAGCTGCGTTTAGGTCTAGGTTGGAGTGACATTTATTGCACCATCGTTGTACGGGAAATTTCATTGGCAATATTGCAAAATGCCTGCGTTAGCAGGAATGTCAGATCGCCGCCATCTATGCCTGTGGCGTCAAAGTGTTTTGCCCCGGTGGCGGCTGCGATAGCGCCCATTAGTTCGGTATCCGCAGAATCTCCCAGACTGATAGTGAAGACCCTAACACTACAACTCTTCGCGTAGTCCGCCATCTGCAGCGCGTACCCCGCTGGGTTAGATTCCGGTATATTGGCCTCGCCATCGCTCATTAGAATCAACACTGTACCGGTTTCTTCGCGTGCGATGCTGTTGAGATAGTGAGCACCGTCTCGAAGCGCGGCACCGATGGGAGTTCCCCCGTTATACTTGCCCGCCAGCAACTGGGCGGGGGACAGGGCGGTGTTGAGAATGCTGTCGAAGTCGGCGGTTATCGGACCTTCCAGTATGCCGACCCACTCGCTCGCATAATTGCTGGGAAAGGGAAACAGGTATGCGGGAGCGTCCGTGTAAAGGACGCCAGTATGGCCTAACTCTGCCGGATCGTACGTTCCCTTGCGGACACCATAGCCCATCACTCCGATGCGATCATCGTAGCTGTATTGTTTTATGATATCCACGAATATTGGGGCCGCGATTTGCAGGGCTTCGATGCGTCCTTGGCCGTACATCGATATGCTCAGGTCCAAGACCATGAGGATTTCAAGTGGCTCGCCACCGGCAACCGCTACCGACTGACGCGGGATCGTGAAACTACTGCTACCGAACATCTGTGCAAAGAAAAACGGCTCTTTGTTCTGCGTGGCCGATACACTAATGGCATCTGGGTCGTCCGTTCCGCTGGTGAAGATACGAGTCGTTGAGTCCCAACTGCCGACATCGACCGTGATTGCATCCTCGGGAACGGTAACCATAAAGCCCACTCGATTGCGAGCGACAAATTCGCGGGCCGCTGCTTGGGCCGCTTTGATATCGGTGGGATCTTGTTTTAACCGTAGGCTACCCGCCAGGGCACCAGCGTCGACGGCGGTTTGCAATTGGTTTCGGACCAAGAGCATACGCCCGAAATCGACGGCGAACGCTGCCGAAGTAAGGATGACTACCAGCAGCATTACGATCAGCACCAAGGTGGCACCCCGCCGTCGCTGCGGCCCCAGTTTGGTAGTCCTTTGGTTAGTGACGTTAATCATTTTCTGTTTGGCTTTCTGGAAAGACAGGTCTGATCACTGGTGGTGAGTCGGTTTTAGTCGAGCTGTAGCAGGAGTGGCTCGGCCTCGCGAGGCAATACGCATGACGCTGTATAGACTTTTTTCCCCAGGTACTTGGGGACAGGTACCCAAGTAATGTCGGATAGATTTGCAGTGACGCGCACGATCACGGGGCTCCACTGCGGCGCGGATTGCAGATCGGCGGGCAGAATCTCCGTAGTGAAAGTTTTGATGCCGGCGAGGTTCATCAGCTTTTCTATTTCACTTTCCGCGTCGGAAGCTGTTTGACCTTTGAGTGTGGCTTGGCGACAACCGCTGCGAGCGGCTTCCTCCATGGTTTGGACGACCATCATGCCGCGTCCCAGTTCAATGGCCGCCAGCACAAATAGAAACAGCGGCACCGCCACCAGCGCAAACTCCACACTGGTTGCACCCAAGCGTGAAGAGCCACGACGGTTAGTTCGATTTCGTTTGGTTAAGTAGTGTGACATGACTGTTTTGGATTCATGTGTGGGATAGGCTCCCAGCACGCTCGTATCGTGGAAGAATTACTGTCGTAGCCGAAGTCGTCTGACGCTGGGCTTAACTGGGTTCATCCAAAGTCTGGCGACTTCGGCTACCCATATCCGCGTCAGTTATCGTTGGCACGATGCTTAGTCCTGGAACTCGATTGGCTAACAGTACAAAAAGCATTTTCCATCGCAAACCTAAGTTACAGATCGACGACATGCAGAGGTGTCGAGGTCAATCGCGAAAGAAACTCGCATCGCCATGCCAAAGCGTCCGGATATGGCGATTATGCCAAGTATCCTATGAAAAATAGCAGCGGTAGGCGAAGTTCCCTGACTTTGGGTGTCGCTGCAGTAGCCGAAGTCGCCAGGCTTTCGATGAGCCAATCGGCGTCCAAAGTCTGGCGACTTCGGCTACCAATAATCGCGATAGTTCAAGTTTAGGCGGACGCTTAAAGAGCTAGGCTATTGAAAGTCAACCTGCATGAGGCAGCAGCGGACCAACATGAATTTGGTGTCTGGAGTTGCAATGACTACGACGTGGCCCACTCCCACACCGTCTGGGGCGGCAGGGGTCAACGGCCGTAGGCGGCTGGTCCAGTCTTCCACGCTCTCGCCCGCGCTGGGGATGACAACCAGGCGTGGTGAAGTGCGGTAAGCGTGATTGGAGGTGATCCACAACGAGTGGTTATCCAACACGGCCACAACCAGCGAAAATCTAGAGACATAGTCGGCTAAGGCGCGGCGCAGTGGCCGTGCGTTGGTCAGCACCAAGGTGTTCGTGCTGGGGTCTATGCCGAGGCTGGTCAGCGCTGGCCAGTCCATCCATGCCTGTAGTCCTGCATCCCGACAGATGCTGGGTATGATCTGTGACAGCGGGCGAGCTTCGGCCTGCACCTGCTGCAACACAAAATCCAAGCCCGCCACCTCGCTGGCAGCGACCAAACGCGCGGAGTGTAACGCGGGATCGAAATTGGCCGAGTTCGCAGGTAGCCCCGCCGCATGCCGCCAGCCCTCGAGCAATTGTACGGCAGCCGACCAGATTCGCGGATCCACCGCTTGGCCCGATGCCGTCAGCGGGCGCAACAACCTACCTTGTTCGATCTTCCACATTATGGGCTCAGGAAGGCTTGCCTCAGCAAGCTCGCTTTGGGCGGCGGACATGACGCCTTCTAATGCGTCAAACTCGCCTGAAGCCTCAACGGCGGCCGGCGACTCAGCGCCACCTGTCGTCTCAGCATTTTCGGCAGCTTCAGAATTATCGGCAGCCTTTGTGTCATCTGCAGCTTCAGGGTTATCAGTAGCGTCAGCATTATCCGCAGGTGCCGCTGCATCAGCGGGCATTGCGCTAGCTGCAGGCCGCGGAAAAAGCTGAGGCAATGCTTCCAGCAACCACGCTTCCTGCTCAGCGTCCACTAAGCCAGCCAGCAATACATCTTGGGGTAGATGCTCTTCCATGGCGGCCGCGGGGGCGACCAATTCCAAGAAGCGATTGTCGTGTGGCACGGCTTGCAGACCCAGCGGTGCGCCGAGCTGGTCGATCAGGCTGCCAAGCGTTACCGATTTGACCATGGCCAAGCCAATCGACTGATTGCGATCGATGCCCGCCGCAGTCAAGGATGCCAAGTCAACGCCGGTCGGGATACCGCTCAGGTTTGACCACAGGCTGGCGAACTGCGACAGGGGCAAGTCCCCCATGACCAGTGCAGGAACTACGATCTGCGACTGGGCTTGCAGGTCGATCGCAGGTATTTCGACCGCGTCCGTAGAGGCTGTCAATCCTAGATCTTCGGCAGTCACGGGCGCTTCAGAAAGAATCTCCATGGCATCCGAGAATTGCGGTTGAAGTTCATACTGCAGCATAGGCCCGAAGGCTTGCAATTGCTTCGGCAACGCCACTGAGGGTTGTTCCACGACTGGCTCGGCAACTGGCTCGTCGGTGTTCTCTGTCACACCCTCAGCAATTGGCTTTCCAGTCGAATCGTTTGTGGCGAGCTGCGCCCGGTCGGCTACCATTGCGTCTGCAGGCGGATTTGCACCTGTTTGATCTGCATCGGCCAACTCGGGCGTTGCGGCCGAGTCGACGAGCGGCGCGGCGTCTGGACTGCCATCGGGCTGCGTGGGTATTTCGGCGTCTTCAGGGGAGACTATGGACGCTGCCGGGGGAGTGGATGCAGTAGCGGAGTCGGCAATATCCTGTGCGTCCTGTTTGCCGTACCACCGCAGAAAGCCCACGAACAATAATGCCGCCAAAAGGACTCCGGCGATCCCCAGGAACCCGACCAGTAGCATTTGACGAGTTTTGGTGGTCGCGTCGCTGGTCCAATCATCCGAAG
>CAKQNH010000108.1 GCA_934255105.1 uncultured Pirellulaceae bacterium | reverse complement strand
CGCGAAAGTAGCGCAGCACCCGTTAAGCACACGCTACTTTCGCGGAGCGAAAGGCGACACTGATCGAAACTCTTGGCGAGTTCCGCTATCGTCGGATTCAGTCAAATAGCTCATCTAAATTTGGTAACCCAACAACTGAAAGCCCGAATCACTATGCGAAGATTATTTATCTTTTCAGCCTGCATCTTAACCCTTGGCGCGGCCGTCGTGGTCGGTGCGATGTTTGCGCAGACTTTTAATCGCAGGGGCTCTACGATTTCTGCCATCCAGCCGTTGCCGAGTGGGGTCAATACTTATGCGATCGACGCCAAGCCACCACAGGCTGGCCGATCGCCCGCTAATGCCAATCAGTACGGCAACTCGTTGCCAGCCCCACTTGCTCAGGCACAACCTGGGCAAGGCTATCCCGCACACTCTCCTCCAGCGCCACCTACCGGGTACGGGACAGCTCCTCCGGCGGTTCGTTCGTTTCCCCAGTCAGCTAACACTCCGCAATCAGTTCCTTCAGGGTTCGATCCATACAACAAACGAACTGAAGGCAACTACTTTGGCGAAGCCCCTCGGCAGACTCCCGAGAATGGTAGTGCGATTGGTTCGCTAGGCCAACCTATGAAGGTCGAATTTCGTCACCGCATGATTCCTGACCCTAACAATCCAGGCCAGCAAATAGAGGTCAGCTATGCGCAAATGGTTCCAGTTGACGGTCCAGTGGATCGCAGCGAGCTATTAGACGAATCGACTCAGCAGATTGCAAACTTGCTGCGCGAGTTGCGTGCAGATGGAGAGACCGCACCAAACCCAGAGAAGCTACAGACGCTGCGCAAATGGGTCGCTGAGCAGTTCGATAAGCGCCACAAATCGCAAGTCGCCCGACTGGAAGAAATCCAAGCGGACTTGCAGCGCACACAAGAGATACTCGATCGTCGCGACGGGCAGCGCGATGAAATCATCGAACGCCGAGTGGCCCAACTGCTAGGGGAGCAGGATCCGTTGCAATGGGACTACCAACCAGCGATACCACAACTCTCCGTTGCGAACCAGGGCTATGATACGCCACGCACAACGCCTGCTTCAGCTCCACGTGGTTTGCCGGAGTTCCCCCGCGCCCCAGTGCACAACGCGCCCCCTGATCTCACGGCGGAACCCTCTTTTCAAAACCAAGATCGTGAAGAGCTACCATCCAATCCGCCTGAGGACGAAGTCGCCAACGATTTGCGCACCCCTGAATTTGAGAACTTCGCGTCGACCGTCGACCGCATCTGGGAGAGTCGAAGGATTCTAGATGCAACAGCGAGTAACTCTTCGCAACCCGAGCTAGACAAGGCAAGAGAGCGACTTGCCCGAGCCGAAGCCGAACTAGAATTTCACAGCGGTCGATTGAATCGTGCCGTAGAGCTCAAGAAACTCGATTTGGCCGATGCCCAGAAACAATTCGAAAAAGCAAATATTCAGGCCAATGACGCACAGAAACTCTACGATGAAAAAATCATTAGCGTTACGGAGCGAAGAGCCCGACAACTTGATGCTGAGGTCGCCAAAAATGCCGTGACGCGGGCTGAGATCGAGTTGAATGAGTTAAATCAGCGACTGCTATTTCTCAATAGCCTGGTAGAAAAACCCTCTCCCCAAGTGCGACTCCCCGAGGCATCGCCTGAGGTAGGTTCCGAGGCAACCGAAGACACGGAAACCACTCCAGTGCCAGATGAAGCGCCGCCTAGCCCTGAATTTCAGAGGATGTAGGCTCGTAACGAGCGGAGCGCTGTTACGGCAGACCGGAGTTGCGCGCAATTGTGGCGTGGCAAAACAACGCGCTGCCCATGCCGTAACAGCGCGGTGCTCGTTACGAGCCTACAGAACCCGCTCGTTACGAGCCTACAAAAGCCTATGGCTGCTTGTTGGCGACGCCGTCGACGGGCAGGGTGGCGTTCCAGGCGAGTACGGCTTCTCTCAGCCGCTTGGTAATCTTCGGATGATCTTTGGCGACATTATTTGCTTCTTCCATGTCCTGTGTCAGATCGTACAACTGTGCGCGTTTGCCTTCGATATCGCACAGGAGCTTCCACTCTTTATCTCGAACGGCAAGGTCTGGTGCGGGAGCTTTGGGTTTTCCTGGACGGTCGGGCGGACGCCGCCAAAACAGCGGCCCGGTGCGTTGGCCCGTCGTCTTGCCCAGCAGGGCCGCTAGCAGGTCCTCGCCATCGCACTGGTAACCCTCAGGAGGTTCTAGCTGGCATAGGTTCATCAGGCTGGCCACTAAGTCGACGCTGGAAACAATGGTCGTGTCATTGGTCGAGCCCACTGCGGCAGCGTCGATCAAACTCGGCCCCCATACGATCAGCGGACTTCGAATGCCACCTTCGTACAGGCTCCCCTTCTCGCCGCGCAAGGGGCCGCCACTGCCGGCACCCGGCTCATGCCCATTGTCGCTGGCCAGAATGATCAGCGTGTTATCTCGCAACCGTGGATCGTTGCGCACTCGATCGAATAGCGCCCCCAATTGTTGATCCATGGTTTTGAGGACGGCCAGGTAGAGCGTCCGCTTGGCTTCGTCACCTCGCAGAGCCTCAGGTGGGAAGAAGGGAGAGTGGACGTCGTCGGGCCAGACGTTGACATAGAACGGACGCTGCTGCTCAGCGGCTTGTTCGATGAACTCCAGTGTGCGGTCCACGAAGCACTGTGTGATCTTCGAGCGATCTTCCCATTGGATCGGCCCTTGCCCCAAGTCCGCACTTCCCAGATCGTGCCGCTTGGGCTCCTGTCCGTCGAAGGCGTAGCACAGCGGTAGGATGCGCGGGCCCAGGCCTTCGAAATTTGTAAGCGATGCATCAAAACCATACTCGGTAATGAGTGGAGCTTCCCCCACATCGCGCTGACCACCCATGTGCCACTTCCCGAAATGCCCCGTCGCATAACCAGCTTGCGAAAGCATCCGCGGCAAAGTGGGTACAGTTACGTCCAACCACTGAGCCATCCCGCGCTGTTCATTCAATTCACGTTTGGCCAAATACGAAGTGATGCGATGCCGCGCCGGATAATTGCCGGTTGTAAGCGCCGTTCGCGAGGGAGAGCAGATGGGCGAATTGACGTAGAAATTGGTAAACCGCAACCCCTCGGCGGCCAGCCGATCGATGTTCGTCGTCTCAACGGCTTGACCACCAAAACACGACAGATCCTGCCATCCCATATCATCGATGAACACGGTGATGACATTGGGTGGCGCTGCCTCGCGGGGCAGGAGCGTGGGCATGCCAAATACGGTGGGTTGATCGTCCTGCGCGCGCAGCCAGGCGTCGAGCTTGCCGCGGAGCTGCTGCAACTGGCCGGCTTGTTCGGGTGCCTGTGCTAAGTTGTGTTCTTCATCGGGGTCTGTAGCGAGGTCGTAGAGCTCCTCAGCCGGGCGCTGCTGATAGCGGAAAACCTTCCGTGCCGCATCAGGATCCGTTCGCCCCTTCTCCACCCAGCTCGTCCAATACGAATGCTCCCCCTTCACTTTGGTAACGTGCGTATCAAACCGAAATTCTGGGTGTAGATTGCGAATGTACTTGTATTGCTTGGTGCGCACGCTGCGCGACGGGTAGACGTTGAAGTTCCCATCGCCGCTGTGAGTCGTAAAGATCTCGCTGCGATGTTCGGCCTTCTTGCCGGTCAGGACGGGCAGTATCGACTGGCCGTCGAGCGATTCAGGCACAGGTGCGCCGACCGCGTCCAGCACGCTGGGGAGCAGATCGATCCAGGACACCATCGCGTCCGAAGTCGACTGCTTGGCGATCCGCCCGGGCCAGGAGACAATCAGTGGAGTTCGTATGCCGGCGTCATACAGATTCCATTTGGCGAACGGCCACTGCCCGCCGTGGTCGCTAGTGTGAATGAACAAAGTGTTCGCACCCAGCTTCTCATAGGCAGTATCGAAGACGCTTCCCAATTCGCTATCCATTGTCAGGATGGCTTGATAGTAGTTGGCTCTGGCCTGCTGCGTCTCAGGCGTTTGGACGTGGGTGCGGGGGATCTGCACGCTCTCCAGTGGAACATCTGTCGCGACTGGCCAGGGGACATGCGGCCAGTTGGTCCCCACGAACAGGCACAGTGGCTTGTCACTACTGCGATTCTCAAGCCACTTCACCGCCTCAGCCACGGCGATATCTTCGTGATAGCCGAAATGCTTGGCCAGATCGAAACCGTACTCGGGTGTCTGCGCGTAGTGCCCAACTTTGCCAAACGCTACCACCTCGTATCCCTGCTCCTGTAGGTAGGCCGGGAATTTCTTCAAGTCTGCATGCGGCCGCGCGTGATTGGCCTCTGCACCATTGTGCGCGGGCGTCAGTCCGGTTAGCAGCGCTGCGCGACTGGGGGCGCAAGCGGGTGAGATCACGAAGGCATGGCTGAACGTCATACCTGCCTTGGCCAGTCGCTGCATATTGGGCGTTTGAATATCGGTCGCACCGTACAGGGACGAATCGATAAGGCAGTGATCGTCAGACAGAAAAAAGACAATGTTGGGGCGGTCGTCTGCGGCGCTGACCTGACCAGTTGGTAAAAGCATCGCTTGGAGCGCAATTTGACTCAGGGCGAATGCTGCGAGGTGAGTTATTGAAACCCACGGCTGGCGATGGTTGTTCAAGTGCGGCACGGGTATGTTCCTGCATTTGCCAGGTGAGTAGTAGCGTCTGTGCCGCTGAAAGAATTGGTTCGCGGCCATACGGTGAGAGGCAGTTTGCTTAGGAATTATAACTGCTAGCGTAGAGATGTGTCGCCCTCCGGGCTGGGGCATCGGTGGCCTGGAATCCGGTGGCTCACACCACCGGCAGGGATGTGTCGCCCTCCGGGCTGGGAGGTGGCGTGCGCCGGGCTGGGAGGTGGCTTGCGCCGGGCTGAGAGGTGGCTTGCGCCGGGCTGGGAGGTGGCTTGCGCCGGGCTGGGAGGTGGCTTGCGCCGGGCTGAGGGGGGCACTAGGCTGCGCGGGGAATCGGCAGCGAGCTGTCGACCGCGTACAAGTGCTCGCGGGTGCAGGGCATGCCAGAATGTCCGCGGACGGTTTGGTTGCGGGCCACGGTCTGGAAAATGCGCGCGGAACCGTCCTGTAGCGCCATGGCGACTCCACCCAAATACAACAGCCACATACGATACTTTTCCTCGCCTACCATGCGAATAGCCTCCACCTTGTTGGCTTCCAATCGCCGCGCCCAATGCTCACAGGTCAGCCCGTAGTGGTCGCGCCAGCCTTCGACATCGTGCACTTCAAAGCCACCCGCTTCCATGCTGTCGAGCACGTGACCTTGGTGGTCTAGTTCGCCGCCCGGAAAGATGTACTTGGTCAGCAAGCGACGTTCAGCATTTTTCCTGTTGAATTTGCGGGCGCTACTTTTGGCTGGACGTGTGATGGCGTGGTTCAGGAACAAACCACCAGGCACCAACACAGAGCGAACTTTCTGTAGATAGGTCGGCAAGTTTTTGATGCCAACATGCTCGGCCATTCCGACTGAGGATACTTTGTCGAACTCCCCTTGCACGTCGTTGTAATCGCAGATGGCCGCCGTGACTCGCCCTTCCAACCCTCGCTCTTTGATGCGCTGCTGGGCGATCTCCAGTTGTGCGTCGGATAAGGTAATGCCATGTGCCGTCACGCCGTAGTGCTCGGCCGCGTAGCAGATTAAGGCGCCCCAGCCGCAACCGATGTCGAGCATTCGATCGCCGGGCTGCAACTGCAATTTGCGGCAGATCATGTCGAGCTTGTTTAGTTGGGCCTGCTCCAAGCTTTCGTCCCACGAGCGAAAGTATGCGCAACTGTAGACCATCTCTGGATCGAGGAACAACCGATAGAACTCGTTGCCGATATCGTAGTGGAATTTGATAAAGTCGCGATTGTCGGATTGTTTGCGATGGTGCCCCTGGTCGTCCCCGGCGAACCTCAGGCCGCTGGCGGCCTCAACATCGCGCGCAAAGACAAAATTCAGCAGACCTTTGGCGATCAGCGCCTTGGGGATCGAGCGGGCTCGTCGTCGGGAACCCTTGACGCGCGCGGTTCGCATGAACTCGACGATGTTAGCGCCATGGAAATCGACGTGGCCCCGCGCGTACAGGCACAGCAGATTCTCTGCGGTCGGGCGGCGTATCAACGCACCAATTACGCCGGGACCTGAAATTGAAATTTCGTAGCCGTCCAGCACTTGGGAACCCAGTGGATGAACCGAGTCATCCCATAGGCGAACCGAGATCTTGCTGTCCAGCTTTTCAGCTAGCCGCTGGCAGACTTCCTTGGCGCTGGCCAACTGTTTTTCTGATCGAGTGATTTTGGTTGACATATTGAGGCTTCCGCTTTCTAAAAATGGATGACTCACTTAGAGCAGTTTGGCCTCCTCTGGGTCAACCCGAATTCAATCGCTAAAATGTGCAGGGAGCGCCCACGCGGGCATGCAGCAAGTAAGCACGCGGCAGGACGCGCGGCCCGCTGGGCACGCGGTTTAACGAGTGGGGAACCAGCTTTAACGAAAAGAGCCTGGCTAGTCGTGAAACTAGCCAGGCTCAGAGTATTCAGCAGTTGTGCTGCGATCAAATCGACCCGCGAGGTGGTTACGGGTTGACGCCGTACTTGATCTCTTCCTCTTCCTGAATGATGATCCGCGGAGTCACGGTCATCATCAGTGTGCTGGTGTCACGGCCGATGGCGGTGTTCTTGAACAGACGATTGACGTAGGGGATCTTGCTCAGGATCGGTACGCCTCGCTCAATCCGTCCCTCGCGCATCCGCTTGATACCACCCAGCAGGATCGTGCCGCCGTCGGGTACATTGACTGTGGTCGAGATGTTGGTACTGGCCAAGCTGGGCTGTTGCACAGTCGTACCGGTAATGACCTCTTCCTTCTTGTCATCGCTTGCGTCGACCGTTCCCTGTGGGTTGAGGATGTTCGTTCCCGATTTATTGCTGTTCACGCGTGTTGTCCGCGTCCCTTCGAAGGTGAAGGTATCGACGCGATCGATCTGCGAGAACGTAGGGTTAAGTGTCAACCGAACGAATCGCTTGTCGGGTGAACAGGTGGCTTGCACGTTGAGCGTAGTCCCTTCATTGAGGACCACGATCACTGGTTGCTGAGCCACCGCGAAGTCGGCTACAACCGGAATCAAACTGGTTACGAATGGTCGTTGTACCGTATCCTGGATCGACGCCGATTGACCGTCGAACATCGTCACGCGTGGTGCCTGGAGAATGTTCGATCGCTGGTCACCTTGGGCGGCGTTCATGAAGAAGAACATCTCCAAGTCGCTGAGGATTGCGAAGCCGATACTACCACCGGTATCCCCGTTGAACACGCCACCAAACTGTGGAACGGCCGAAGCAAAACTGTCCTGTGTGAAGGCGATATCAAAGTCGGCCGTGACAGGGAAGGTGTTGGTCCCGCTGACGCCACCGCTTAGACCGACCACCGCACTGTTGCCTTGGTCGTCTTGAGGCAAGCGACGAACGTTGTCATCGATCCGCATGTCAAAGTCGACGCCGATCCGCTCGAAGAAGTTGTCATTGAGCGTGATGAACTTGACTTCGACGGTAATTTGAACCAACTGTTGACGACGTAGGGTGTCCAGCAGCTCTTCGATTTCTTCATGGGTCGTTTGAGGTGCACTGACCACCAGCGACAGGGTCTGCTGGAAGGGAGTCATCGTGCTATCGCCATTGAGAAAGTCATCCGGCGTAATCGTTTGCTGAATGAGCATCATCAATTGACTGAAGTCAGCCATGGAGCCCCCACCCGCTGCACCACCCCCCATGTTCATTGGGCCACCTGGTGCTCCACCGGCAGGATTCATTCCAAAACCGCCGCCATTCATTCCAAACCCACCGCTGCCGGGCATGTTGCCCAAGCCCATCATGCCAGGGTTGGCCATCTGGCCTAGCACTGGAGCGTTGGGATCCAGCGATGAGGTTGCCGAGGCGAGTTTAATTTCATTGTTCAAGCTGCTCAGGCCGCCCGATATTCCGCGGCTATTTTGCGCCACCAAACCACGCCCCATCGTTTCGTAGGCTTGGCGAATCGCCCCAGCCATACCACTGTTGTAGTCGGCAACGAAATTGGGAATGGGCACGACCAAGTCGCGGACGTTGTAGGTTCGCGTCTTATTGGCCTTGGCGCTGTTGCGCATAGAGGTGATGGTGAGTACTTCATTCCTGACTTGGAAGTCCAGGTTTTGTGCGTGCAGCAGCAAGCTCAGGGCACTCTTGAACGAGATCTGAGAAGCTAGGCTGAGCGTGACCGGCATATCGCTAGTGACCCCTTCAGCCGCCATTCCGTTCTCATCCATGTGGATCAATACTCCGGTCATGTCGGACAGCGTGCGGAGCACTTCATTCAGCGGCCGATTTTTGAAATCGACTAACACCGGCTGTTTGAGCGAGGCCCAGATCTTTTGATCCGCTGGACTCATGCCGCGTTGGGCCTCGGACAACTGATTGGTGCGACGCTTGGTCAGTTCATCCCAGTCCCTGGCATTCGGGAAGAGCAGCGGTTCGCGATCATCAAACGGAATAGCCGCTTCGTCAACCGTCAGCATGTTGTCGATAAACTTGTCTTCCTTGATGGCCTTGATCGATTCGTATTCACCAATGCGGCGAGCGTTTCGCGAATTGGAAATGAGCAGGCTGGCGATTGTAGAACCGGGATCGATCAAACCGACTTGCTTGGCCACGACTTCGGCTTCGGCGAAGCTGCGTTTGTCCATCAAGTCATTATAGGTTTCGACCAGCGAGGCGATTTGCTGATCGATCTTTTGTCGCTCTTCTTGGTCGAGAGACATCTGTTCAGTAATTTGTCGATTGCGCATGTTCTGGTCGATCGTGGCGCTATTTTGCGTCATGTAGATCTGATGCGATGCAATGGCGCGATCGACGATGGTCAGCATTTGCTTGCGTGCATTGCCATCTAGATTGGCTTGCGAAACGCGGGTTCGCAGCGTCTGTAGACGCTCTGCCACCACCTGTGGTTCCGCTTCGCGATTGGCTTCCGCTGCGGCGATTTCGCCGGTGACTTCACTCATCATCTTTTGACGCATCGCCAACTCTTCTTCGTTGACTTGGCGCATTGGCGAGGCGGCCGTTCCAGCGGCCGTACTACTTTGTGCCGCGCTCAACAGGCTGAGTTTGTCTTTGAGTTGGTTGCGGAGGGCAGGGTCCATCTCGCGCTCGTACTGCCACGCTTGGCGGAAGCTTTCCAAAGCCGCCTCGCGTTGACCTTGTCCGAGCAGTTCCACACCACGGCGATACAGTTCATCGCCGCTGGCATTGTTGTTCAGCGGAGCAGGCACGTCGAGCTCAGCTTGCGCGCTGGCCGAGCGTACGGCAGGCACACCTGGAGGGATTGCGAGCTGCGTACCGCCGGAGACAACCGGGGCCATGGCTGCAGAAGTCGCTGCGGGTGTTGCTTGGCCAGGTAGGGCGGGCAGCGCTGTGCCACCGGCAAAAACCACTGGCTGGCTCTTGGTCGCCGGTACCATAGCCCCAAGCGAACCGATCGCGTCCACAATGTTGGACTTGGTCATACCTTTGCTGACGACCAGGGCCTCAACCTGCTTGAGCCGCGCTTCGAGCTTCTCGCTCTTGTCCTTCAGCAGTTGGCGACCGCGCAAAGCTTCCGCAAAGGACTTGGCCGAATTCTTGAGATCGCCGGCCTCCGCCTGCTTGGCGGCTTGTTCCAACCATCCCATAACGAACTCGACGTCCACCGTCGGGCTGGCAGGATTGCCGCCCCCAGTCGCGGATGTTTGAGCCGCCGGTGTTTGTGTATAGCCGCTGTCGCTGGGAAGTACTGTCATCGACAGTGCGGGTGACAGCAAGGCGGGAGCTAACCACAGCGCCGTGGACGCTCGCGCATTGAGAATACGCTTAAGCCAACGTCGCTTCTGTTTGCAAA
>CAKQNH010000107.1 GCA_934255105.1 uncultured Pirellulaceae bacterium | reverse complement strand
CACGATGCACTTGTCGCCGTAGTCGTAAATCGACACCTCTGTATTGGCCGTATCGCCAGCGTCGACATAATTCGGATCTTTGCGTTCGGCTTGGTATCCCAAACGACCCCCATAGCTGATTACCGAAGTCGGATGGGTGTCGAGCCCCAATCCCCAACGGGCGATGTCGGTTTGGTGCGGGCCCTGGTTGCCCAAGTCACCGTTGCCATATAGCCGTTGCCAATGCCAGTCGTAGTGGAACTGTGGGCGAGTCACTTTGGGATCCGTGTAGGGTGCGGGGCCACTCCACAGATTGAAGTCAACCGCAGCGGGGATGGGGTAGTCGCCCAAGGCACCGATCGACTTGCGGCGCTTATAGCACAGCCCGCGCGCAAACTTCACATCCCCAATCCCACCCGCGTTCATGAATGAGATAGCGTCGATGATCGCCTGGCTACTGCGACACTGCGTTCCCACCTGACACATGCGGTCGTATTTGCGCGCCGCCGCAATTAGCGCCGTACCTTCGGCGATATTGTGGCACACCGGCTTTTCAATGTACGCATCCTTGCCAGCTTGCATGGCCCACAATCCTGCCAGAGCGTGCCAGTGGTTGGGCGTGGCGATCGTCACAAAGTCGACGGAATCTTCGTCCAGGACGCGTCGCAAGTCTGTCTTGTACACCGGGCGCTGGCCTTGAGCCTTCTCGATTTGTGCCGCGCGCTGCGAGCCCTTCTCTTCATCGGCATCGCAAATATAGGTGATGGTAACACCATCGGCTTTGAGCATTCCGTTGATATGGTCGCCACCGCGGCCGCCGGTGCCGATGATCGCAGCGTTCAATTGTTCGTTAGGCGAAGTACTCGCCTTGGCTTCGGTCTGTGAATGGACGAAGCGCGCCTGACCTACGGCAACCAGCGCAGTGGTTGTACCGACGGTCTTGCGAATAAAACTGCGACGATTCTGTTTGGACATCAGTGGCTCCAGATCTTCATAAAGTTGGGAGGTGGGTAAGCTAGGTGGGTCATACGAATACGGCTATTATACTACAAGACTATACCACAAAAACAGTCTCCACTTGTTAAAAGATCCTTCGGTAGCCAAGTGGCGTAAGCTTGCAGGTGGCAGGTGGCGTGAGCTTCTAGCTTGCGGTGGCTTACTTGCAGTTCACGACAAGCTGGAAGCTTATCCCACGACAAGCTGGAAGCTTATCCCACGACAAGCAAGATGCTTATCCCACGGCAAGCTGGAAGGTTATCCCACGACAAGCAAGATGCTTATCCCACGACAAGCTGGAAGCTTATCCCACGAAAAGCAAGTTGCTTATCCTACGACAAGCAAGATGCTTATCCCACGGCAAGCTGGAAGCTTATCCCACGACAGATCCTTAAGGAGCCCAACGACTTGCGAAAAAATGAACGTGCAAAAATCGTGCTGCAGACGCTGCAGTCACTCTACCCTGAGCCAGCCATCCCGTTGGACCACCGCGATCCGTACACGCTGCTCGTCGCCGTGCTGCTCAGCGCACAATGCACCGACAAAATGGTCAATCGTGTTACTCCCGCACTGTGGAGATTGGCCGACAATCCTTGGGATATGAGCCAGCGCAGCGAAGCCGAAATTCTCGACGTGATTCGCCCGCTGGGTTTGGCACCGCGCAAGTCGCGAGCCATCAAGGGATTGTCGCAAATATTGGTCGACGAGCACGCGGGGCAAGTTCCCGCCGACATGGAACAGCTTGAGCGTTTGCCCGGCGTGGGGCACAAGACAGCCAGCGTGGTGATGGCTCAAGCCTTTTCAATTCCCGCCTTCCCGGTCGATACGCACATCCATCGGTTGGCTCAGCGCTGGGGCCTAACCAGGGGACAGAACGTCGTGCAAACGGAGGCCGATTTGAAGAAGCTGTTTCCGGAGGAGACGTGGAACACGCTACACTTGCAGATCATCTACTATGGCCGCGAACACTGCACGGCCCGCGGCTGCGATGGGACCGTCTGTCAACTCTGCCGCACGCTGTACCCCAAGCGCACGAAACCCTTTGCCGCGCGCAAAGCATAGCACTCTGTGGACTGCTACGACAAGCCGCAGCAGTCCACAGAACGTGGCTGTAGATGCTGGAATTGAAGAGCCCAAAACTCCATTTCAAACAATTTTTCCAGTTTGGCTCAAGTTTGCTGTGTCGGCTGGCTGGCTGGTTTTGGTATCACAGCAGCCAATGCCAAGTCCGGCTCAGCTCTCATCTCGCGACGAAGGAACCAAGGATGGAACCAGTCATTAACGCAGTAGTCGATTGTTCTAGCTTCATGGTGCCGGTCATGGCAACTTGGGCAATTGTGGCTTTGTACATGCAACGCGCCGACTGCGAATGCTCGACTACTCAGCTACTGTACTTCGGCACGCTGCTATTGATTGCGGTCATTACCGTCCGCACGATGGCCACCAACGACAACTACTGGTTGATCCACACTGCGACCTTGGGCATCACGATTGTCGCCGGTGCCATGCGTCGCCCCAGCCATGCCAAGCCGCGTTACGTAGCCGATCTGACACGCTAGCGAATGGCCATGCTGATCTCTGAGGGGGGCATCATTCAACACAGCGGGACGTTGACCGCCAAGCCGCCGAGGCTGGTCTCCTTGTACTTGCTCTGCATGTCAAGGCCAGTCTGCCGCATGGTCTCGATGACTTTGTCGAGTGAAACGCGATGTTTACCGTCGCCATAAAGGACTGCTAATCTAGCAGCGTTGATGGCTTGCACCGCTCCCATGGTGTTTCGCTCGATGCATGGCACCTGTACCAAACCGCCAATCGGATCGCAAGTTAACCCTAGGTTGTGTTCCATACCAATTTCGGCAGCATTCTCGATCTGTTGTGGCGTGCCCCCCATAACCGCCGCGAGACCTGCGGCGGCCATCGAACATGCCACGCCGACCTCGCCCTGACACCCCATCTCGGCTGCCGAGAGCGAGGCGTTGCGTTTATACAGCATGCCTACTGCGGCAGCGGTTTTCAGGAAGTCATGTATTCCCTGACGACGCGTCTGGGCGGATGCAGAGCCGGCCAAAAAGCGTGCATAGTACGAGCACACTGAGGGGATGACTCCTGCGGCCCCGTTGGTGGGTGCGGTCACAATTCGCCCTCCCGCCGCATTTTGCTCATTGACGGCCAAGGCGAACAAGTTGACCCAATCCATACTGCGCAGTGGATCGCTGAGCTGGATCCCTGCTTCAGTGCATGCAGCCTGCTCGGCGGAGAGTTTGCGATGGATGCCTGGTGCACGTCGACGAATCTCTAAACCTCCAGGCAAGACTCCTTCGCTTTGGCAACCAGCCTCAATGCATGCCTGCATCACACTCCAAATCTCGTCCAGTCCGTCTGCTATCTGCTGTGAGGTGCGAGAGCTGAGCTCATTGCGTTCAACTACCTGGGCAATCGTCAGTTGTTCTCGTTCACAGATGCCCAGCAATTCCTCTGCAGACGAAAAATCAAACGGCATATTATTCACCGGCTCGTCCTGCGAGAGGCGTGGCGAGTTCGGTAGGCCAGTGGACATGTCCTCGGACGACAGTACGAATCCCCCACCGATTGAGAAATACTCATGCGATAGGATTGAATTACCCTTGCTATCCCAGGCCGAACATCGCATGCCATTGGGATGCTGAGGCAGAAAGATGCTGGGATGAAAAACTAGGTCTTGGGGCACGTCGAATGGTATCGCATGTACGTTTAGCAAACGCAGTTCACGCGACTGAACGACTCGCTCAAACAGTGGTTCGATAGCTGTGGGATCCACCGTGCGCGGATGCTCCCCGGACAAGCCTGCAATGACCGCGCGATCCGTGCGATGTCCCACTCCAGTGAGCGCTAGAGCGCCGAACAATTCGACTTGAAGCCGCCCCACACAGTCGACCCCCTGCGTCTGTTGCTCCAAACTCCGATCCAAAGAGCCTGCGAACTGCAAAGCGGCCAGCATAGGGCCCACCGTGTGCGAACTGCTGGGGCCAACCCCGATCTTAAGAAGGTCAAACAGGCTGATCAAGGTCGGCGAGCGCCTCCGAGCTTCTGACCATGGGCTCCCAACTGCACCAGTTTCAGATTCTTGGCAGCGCATGACTTGCTGGCAACACAGCCGCTACAGCTACTCGCTTCAGGCTGGCGGAAAGTCAACAAAGCGTGCTTGAAGACATAGCCTGCCGCTAAGGCTACGATCGGGAGAGATACGATAGTTTGCCAGTCGATGTTCATCCGCTAGGCCCTCTCAGTGAAACCTAATTACCCTAGCCATAGTGTACCTACCTGATAGGTCACCAGCGCGGCCACGTAAGCCAGCACGGTCATGTATACGAAAGTAAATACCGGCCAACGCCACGAGTTGGTCTCGCGTTTGATGATCATCAACGTCGCCGCACACTGGGCGCACAACGCGAAGAAGACCATGATCGACAAGGCCACGGGGAGAGTGTAAACCGGACTGCCATCGGGCCACCGGCTGCGGGCTATGGCTGCTTTCAATCCGTCGCTCGATTCATCCACGTCCCCTCCCAGTGAATAGATCGTTCCCAGCGTAGCGATGATCACCTCGCGAGCCGGGAAGGATGCCACCACGCCGACGCCAATCTTCCAATCCCACCCCAGCGGCTTGACCATGGGTTCGATTACTTTGCCCGTCCGCCCAAGGAAGCTCTGCTCGATCAACGCCCCGCTCAGTTCGCGTCGCTGGGCTGCCAGGGCTGCCAAATGCCCGTCTCTGACTGGTGCCTCGGCCAGCGGGCTCTCTGTCTGCTGGTCGGCAGCCGCCGGCGCATCGCTGGCCAGTGGCGCATCGCTGGCAAGCGGCGCAGAGGTTTGGGCCAGCTCGATTTGGCGAGTCAGTTCGTGCAGTTGCCTGTGATCGCCGGGAAAGTATCCAGCCGCCCAGACCAAGATGGCCGTGCAGAAGATCAGCGAACCGGCGCGAGTCAAGAAGGCCTCGGCGCGCTCCCACACGCGGTAGAAGACTACCCGCGGTGAAGGGACTTTATAGCTGGGCAACTCCATCACAAACGGTGGGACTTGGCCTGGAAAAAATATTTTTTTCAACAACCAAGCCACGGGGATGGCGACGACCAAACCCACGATGTGCATGATGAACAGCACGGTCCCCTGCAGGCCAACCCAGCCACCGAGCCAAGTCACGGGGGGAACAAAGGCTGCCACCAGCAAGACGTACACCGGCAGCCGCGCAGAGCAACTCATCAGCGGCGCGATTAAGATAGTGACCATCCGATCGCGACGATCTTCGATGACGCGAGTGGCCATGATGCCGGGCACGGCACACGCGAAGGATGACATCAGCGGCAGAAACGATTTGCCACTCAAGCCAAGTTTGGTCATGAGTTTGTCCATGACAAACGCCGCCCGAGCCATATAGCCGCAGTCTTCCAACATGCCGATAAAAAAGAACAGCATCAGAATCTGTGGCAAAAAGACCACTACCGAGCCGACGCCGGCGATGACTCCATCGTTGATCAAGCTGCGCAGCGTCCCAGGGGGCAACCAGCTTTCGACGCCGGCGATTAGACTCGCCTGTAAAGTCTCGGTGATCCAGTCCATGGCCCACACGGTGCCCGAGGTGATGGCTTGAAAGATCGCAAACATGATCAGACCGAATGCCAGAAATCCCCACACGCGATGGGTCAGTACCTGGTCGATTCGATCCGACAGCGAGCGCTTTTCGCCAATGGGAGCCGAGGCCACTCCAGTCAGTTGTGCGCGTATCCACTTGTATCGTTCGCGCGTTTCTAGGGCTGGTATTTTTTGCCCCGCCAGCGCCAATCGTTCGCGTGCCTGGGCCAGTCGCGACCCGAGCTCGGACAACTCGGGGCGGCGCTGGAGTTCGCTTGCATGCGCTCCGCCGACATCGAAAATCAGCCGCTCGACTAAAAACGGTTGCAGGTGTAGCTCCGCCGACTGGCGCAGCCATTGATCCAGCTCGTCCACCTCTTGCTGCACCAGCGGCGAGAACAGCGATTTGGCTGGTACACTCGGCTGCTCGGCGACTTGCCGGATCAGTCGTCGAGCTTCCTCGATCCCCTGCTTGCGGTTGGCGGAGACAGCCACGACGCGCACGCCTAAACGATGCGATAGCTGTTCGACATCGACGGCCCGTCCTTCGGAAACCACGCGATCCCACATGTTCAGCACCAACAGCACGGGTCGGTTGAGTTGGCGGACTTGCGTGAATAAATAGAGATTGCGTTCGAGATTGGTGGCATCGACGATGGCCACGATCACATCCACGTGAGGCACATCGGACTGCCGACCCAGCAATACGTCCACCGACACCATTTCGTCAGGTGTGCGAGCTGACAAGCTGTAGGTCCCAGGTAGATCGACGACCGTCACCGTCCCCTGCGAATCGCGATACTTGCCCAGCTTCTTTTCAACGGTTACGCCAGGATAATTGCCGATGCGAGCCGGCACGCCACACAGAGCGCTGAATAAAGTGCTCTTGCCCGTGTTCGGATTTCCCACCAAGGCGATGGTTAGCGTTGAACTGGAGGCTTGAGCAGTAGTGCGTTCGGTTGGGAAGGCTGAGGGTGCAGAATCCATTTTTCTCTGGTGGGTCGACTGGGCTACTGGGTCATCAAGGCTACGTGGTGGGGGGCGGAATAGCGGAGGTGAGCGTGGCTACCTGAATGCGCGCGGCTTCCAGCTTCCGCAACGAGAGCTTGTAGCCGCGGATTTTAAGTTCGATTGGATCGCCAAACGGCGCTCGACCGACGACCTGCACGGCCTCTCCATCGGTCATTCCCATTTCCATCAGTCGCACGGAAATAGCATCTTCGCCCAACACTTCCAAGATGGTCACTGTTTGACCGGGGGCGATATCCGCCAGGGTGAGCACCGTGGGTAAACTCATGACATCGTCGCAGTGGTTGCTACCAAGACCTCGGTGTCGTGGCTCAGGCGAATGCTCAACCGCTTGCCGTTCAAAGCTAGCAAGCAGGGGGCACCGCAGCGCACCATCCGGATACATGCACCCAGGCAAAACCCCATTTCGGCCAGACGGTGAATCTGCGACTCATTGCCGGTTAATTCGACAATACTGGCTTCTTCACCCGCCCGTAGCATATCCAATGGCAGGATTTCTTCTTGAATTCCGGGAGCGATCATTGCGCGACTCGTTTTGGAATTGAGACTCAGTGTCAACAGCAGTCCTCTATTTATACTCGGTTCGTTGCGGAATGGGAATAACGGATTGTAGAAACTTCCCCTGGTGCGAACTGTCGCACCTCCATAATCTCGATGAAAAAAGGCTCGACGCCTGAAAATGCCCACTAAATGGTTCGCTCGCACCTTGCAGTTGCAGTGCACGCGCTGGTTTTGTTGGCCACTTGCCTTGGTTTCCTTGGCCAACGGCCATGTTTATCACAGCCCCAGGAGCTGAAACCCACACGAACCGTTTGGCCAACGGCGATATTCAATCCTCACCTATTGAGTATGGCCGTTGGCCAAAAAACGACGTGTTTCCCACCACGTCCTGGGGCGATGCCCCAGGCTATGTTGAGAAAGGCCGTTGGCCTTGCAGGCAGAGCACGACATATTCGCACTCTAACCTCGCTCTCCGCCTCAGCCCTGTACTGTGTCTTCCAGAGATGTACTGTGTCTTCCAGAGATACTGCAGAGGGGTGAGGGGCTTGGAATGCGCTGAAATCCCTAGGATTCGCTATGTTTCTCCCTTTTCCACAACCGCGTTATGTCATCCAAATACGAATACAGCACGGGGACGGCCAACAGCGTCAACAACAGCGACATGGTTTGCCCTCCCACAGTCAATACAGCAATACTGCGTCGCTCTTCCGCCCCCGGCCCACTGGCGATCAACAGCGGCATCAGCCCGGCCACAAATGAAATGGTGGTCATTAAAATTGGCCGCAATCGGTCGCGGTTGGCCTGCAGGATCGCCTCGGCTCGGTTGATCCCCTGAGCTCGCAAGGCATTGGTGTGGTCGACCTGCAGAATAGCCGCTTTCTTAACCACGCCAAATAGGACCAGCAATCCTAGTGCGGAGTAGACGTTCAGCGTCTCGCCACCCCAATATAGGCTGATCAGCCCAAACGGCACCGCCAGCGGTAGCGTAAAGAGAATCGTCAACGGATGCGTCAAGTGTTCGAACTGCGCCGCCAAAACGATGTACATAAAGACGAACGATATCAAAAACGTCCAGCGAAATTCCTCGAGAGTTACTTCCAGTTCTCGGCCGCGGCCCATCACGCGAGTTTCAAAACCGTCCGGCAAGCCAATCTCGCTCGCCGCCGCCTGCAATGCGGCCAAACGATCTGACAGCGCATAGCCCGACTCCACGTTGGCTCGCACCGCCACCATCCGCTGGCGGTCCAAGCGATCGATGCGCGCTGGGGCGTTGCCAAAACTAAAATGCACTACGTTGTCGATGCGCGTCAGTGGCGATTGCGTGGGCCAGCGACGCTCACTGCCGTTCGACGCGCTGCCGTACGAAATCGGAGTCAGCAGCGCAGATGAGGCAGCGGCGGGATTGTAGCGAACGTAGAGCTGAGAAATGGATTCTGCATCGCGGCGGTCGATACCGTCGAGCCGCAGTTCGACATCGTAGGCGTCATCGACGGTCACATCGCGATAGCGAGAAACGCGATCGTCCCCACCGACTCCCACGCGAAGCGTGTCGGCGATCTCTTGCACCGAAACGCCTAAGGCAGCGGCCCGCTCTCGATCAACGTGTACCAATAGCTCGGGCTTGTCCAGTCGCAGCGTGGTGTCGACGTCGACGATACCTGGGATATCGATGGCCTTTGCCCGCAATTTCTGGCTGAACTCGGCCAGAGCCTCGATGTCGGGACCGGTGATGGAGAAATCGATATCCACTGGCGCACCCTGCCGGAACGAAGTCAGGTTGCGCACCGAGACGCGCAGGTCGGGCAGCGTTCCCAGTCGCTTTCGCAACTCTCCCATTTTCTGCTGCTGAGTAAAATTGCCTCGCCAAGCCGCCCCAGGGTCGCCGGCCAGCAATCCCTTGAAAAAACGCGGGAACGAAAAGTTACGCGTATCCGCGTCGGCCAGACGCACGTAGATTTCGCCGCTGTTGACTCCGCCAACGCCGCGCGAGCCGATCGTGGTCAGAGAAAATTCGACTCCATCGATCTTCTTGAGCTCTTGCTCAACGACTCGCATGGCCTGGTCCATCGAAGTCAGGCTGGCACCTTCACGCGCCGATACTCGCATCTCAAATTCCGATTCGTCGACATTGGTCGGAATATAGTCTTGGTTGATATTGCGATACAAGGGAACGTTCACCGCGATGACGACGATGCACAGCAACAGCACTAGCCCACGGAAACGCATAGCCCCACGCAGCGAAGCCATGTAGCCAAGTTCGACAAAGTGATAAAGCCCGCGCCGCGAATTGGCTTGGACCGCGCCCGTTGTGGGGCGGGCGGGTTTCAACAGTCGGCTACACATCATCGGTGTCAGCGTAAAGCTGACCAACATCGACAGCAGGATTGCCGCTGTCGCCGTGACACCGAACTCGAACAGCATCCGTCCGGTAACACTCGACAGAAACGATACCGGCAAAAATACGATCACTAGCGAGACGGTACTGGCCAGAACGGCCAGGCCGATTTCGCGCGTCCCCTCGATGGCAGCCGTCGTCGGGTCCATCCCTTTTTCTTCGATGCAATGAAAGATGTTTTCGAGCACCACAATTGCATCGTCGATAACCACGCCGACCATCAGCACCAGCGCCAACATCGTGACGTTGTTCAGCGTAAACCCGAACATTCCCATGACAGCAAAAGTGCCAATGATGGAGGTGGGGATGGCCACCGAGGCGATCAAAGTGGATCGCCAAGACTTCATAAATAGCAGCACGGTCAGGCAGGCGAGGATCGATCCGGAGATGAGGTGCCCTTGGATCTCGTGCAG
>CAKQNH010000106.1 GCA_934255105.1 uncultured Pirellulaceae bacterium | reverse complement strand
ACCATACCTGGCACGAGGATTTCGAGGTGCCGATCGAATCCGACCATCGCGTGATTGAAGAGTTTGAGATCGCCGATGGACGAGAGGTACATGTGGCGGAGGCGGGTACATTTGAAACACCCATGGTACTGGGGATTGGCAACGGCGATGGCGTCGCCAACCCAGGTGAATCGATCGTCATCCTGGTCAAGGATGAAATAAAGATCTCTCACCGCCCATCGGAGCTCGCTAAGGGAGTCGAGTGGCTGATTCGGACCCGCGCGAATTCCAGTAGCAAGCATATCAATGCACGCGGTGAATACTTGAGGGAAAAGGACGAGTGGCACAGGTTTGACAGTGTCGGAGGCTCAGCGAAGACTTCCATTCCGACCATCGCCTCCGATTGTCCAGCGGGCACGTCCCTAGCGTTTTTCGTCGAGTACTGGAGACCCGATCCTGACCAATACCGGTGCCATAATGTGGAACGAGGCATGGTCCACATCGAAGTAAAGGGAGAGGATAAAACTCCACCCCTCGTCCGCTGGGCCAAAGTCAACGGGGACAACGTCCTGGCAGCGAGAGTCTTGGACGGTGGTTCCCTGGGTAATGTAACAGCGACGCTGCATCCACAAAACGAAGAGCGGCAATACATGAAACTAGCCGCAGAACCTCTCACTCTCACGCTTGCCGATTACGGGACGGGGCCGGACAGAGTTGCAGGCGATGGTGTTTTTACCGTGGCAATACCTCGATTGAAACTGCGACTCTACAAGATTGAAATTGAAGCGTCTGATTCGTACGGAAATACCACCTCGCGCATTTTCGACGAAATCGTAGCCGTCCAGTGATTTTAAGCCTGCCGCATCTTCGGCAGGTCGCGACGGCGAGGCGGTAAACCAACCGGTCCGAGTGTCGGCGCAAGCCAGTCTGTGAATTGATCCTTTCCGCTCCGTTAAGCAAACTTGAGGAATGTTGCCAATTCGGCGAATGCACTCGCAAACGGGTCATCGTCAGCGCCGAGCAATTTATCAATGGCCGAAGGGGACAAACTCGACGCAATACGAATCCGCTCCGACTGAGCTAGCAGCGAATCTCCGAGCGTGCTGACGCGGGGCACGACCAGAGAAGTGCTTCCGACTCTAACGGTGTGCGCGGGTAACGATGTGGATCGCGCAGTGGAGGGTGAGGACGGGAGGGATTGTCCAGCCAGCAAGTTAGCTGCCATTGCTCCAACCAGCTTGACGTTATCAATATTGGCATCTTCGCTCGAACTGCTAACCGTGCTACGGAAGCGGATCTTCAAGTTTGCGGAAAGGTACGATGTCAAGTCGACCGACTCGGAGTGCCACACGTTCTCGTTGCTGCCATTTCCATTTTGGCCAACCAGTCGCCGCACATCGTTAGACCAAGTTGAACCACCATTGGTTGAAATATCCAAGGCGAGAAACTCGCCCGCATCGAAGCCATATTCGATCAGCCATTGGAATGTTAGCTGGGCCGAAGCGTAACCGCTCAAATCCACCGCGCTGGCCATGCTCAGAGTCGCATTGGATGCGAAGCCATCGACTTCAGCGGAACGCGCGCCATCGGTGGCACGTTGAGTGGAACGGAAGAAATCGCTCTGAGAATCCTCGACCCAGCGACCATTCCAATCGTTGCTGTTGGAACTGGGACCGTTTTCAAAACTATCAGCGAACAAAACCACTTCCGTGGGTATGGGCAGAATGTCGAAGATGACCGTGGCCACATTGCTGGTTAAACTTCCATCGCTGGCGGTGAAAGCAAAACTATCCGGACCAACATAATTTGAGTCATTGGGTGTGTAGTTCCAATTGGCACCACTTCCACTAAGCGTACCGTGACTGGGGTTGGTCACAAGCGAGTAGGTCAGGCTGTCTCCATCGACGTCGCTGGCTGCGAGTACCAACGATTGCGTGCTCCCTTGGTAAATGGCGAGCGATTGATCGGCGGCAACAGGCGCGTCATTTACAGCATGGACTGTGATCGCAACCGTGGCCACATTGGAATTGCTAACGCCATCGTTGGCCTTGTAGGTAAAGCTATCCAGCCCATTGAAGTCCGGGCTCGGAACATACGTGAACAAACCATTGGCGGCCAGTGTCAGAGTTCCATGTGATGGATTAGTGACCAGAATGGCTGTTAGAGGTTTTTCTTCTGGATCGAAGTCGTTGCTCAGCACGCTGGGGTTAGCCACTAGAGAGTGGTCTTCAGCAATTGTATAGCTATCATCGCTGGCAACTGGCGGCTGATTGACGGGGCCGGCTGGTCCTGCCCAGCCGATATTCTCTTCGAATTTGTCGGGACTATCCGAGTTACCTGGCGTGGTGAATTGAAGTCCATACTGTGGATCGCGCCAGGCCTTGGCATTGTTGATGAGCCCTTGCCGGATAGCGTACACCCCGGCCGCGTCGGTACCGCGACCGTTTTCCGCAATGTATCGAGCGGCCAGCCCGGCAGCGTGGGGTGCGGCCATGCTGGTACCGCTCATCGTGGCGTAACCGCCGCCTTTATAAGTGGAGTAAATATTGACGCCCGGCAAAACCAAATCAATTCCCAAACCGCGTGGGTTGTCGACCAGGTTGTTGTTGAGATACCATGAAGAACCGTCGGCGCCACTGTTACTAAAATTGCTGAAATCGGCGAAAGTATCGTCGGCATAACCACCGCCGCTTGGTCCCAGTCCGCCGGGACGTCCATCGGTATCGACCAGCGCGCTGATCGTGGCTACTTCCGGATAGGCCGCTGGAATGGAATCCGCCATTGAGTCAGTGGGAGACGCGGTCGCTGGATTGCCTCCCAAAATGTCGCGATACTCGTTCCCTGCGGCTGCGATGTAGACAACCCCCGCTGCCACACTGCGCTGGATGGCTTGGCGATAGATCGCACTTACTCCTTGGCCCCCGAGGCTCATGTTGGCCACTTCTATTTCGCTGGCGTGCGCGGTAACCCAGTCGATGCCTTTAATAATATTGGACAGGCTGCCGTACCCGTTGCTTCCCAGCACTTTGACAGCCAACAGCCGCGCACCAGGGGCGACACCCACGACGCCAATGCCGTTGTCGAGCGCCGCCGCAATCCCAGCGACGTGTGTCCCGTGCCCATTCCCATCACTCCAATTAGCAGTCGAGCCACCCGTGGCGTTATAGCCTCCAACCACGTTCAAGTCGGGATGGCTACCATCAATACCCGAATCGATGATGGCGATATCCACGTCGACACGCTCATCAACTCCTTCGATCGGAGCTCGCAAACCTGCCGCGTCAGCGTCGATACGGTCGACACCCTTTGGCAGGATTTGCCCCAAAGCCCGCATTTCGATGTCAGGTTCGACGTGAGCCACGCGCGGATCGTTGCGCAAGGCTTCGAGTGAATCTCTCGGGAGCCTCGCAGAAAATCCTTTCAACGCATAATCAAAGGTGAAGTCCAAGCGTCCGCTACTGGGATTGAGTAAGCTTTGCGCCGCCGTAGTCGACGGTGCCATTGAACTGTTGAGTTCAACAATCACGGCTTGCCACGCCGAGGACTGTGCCGGGTCGTCGGGTCCCATCACCGCCAAGAGCCTGCGATCCTCCAAAAGCTCCACAAGTAAACGATGCCTGCGATTCATTATTGGATTCCAATGCCGTGAGAGAACCTATCAAATCAGGATGGACCGAGGTGTAATATAGCGTTGACAAAGACAGATTTACGAACTAAAAGAACCAATTTTACCGAAATAATTAGCTCGTTTGGGGTAACGGCAGGTGTGCGTTATCGCACACTCGCTGCGCCTTAGCCGGCTTGTTCTAGTAGACTAAGCATCGCGAGAAGAATTACTGTCGTAGCCGAAGTTGTTGCCGTGGGTGTCTGGCCTACCTACCACTCGATGCGTCGATAGAGTTGCATGAGTTTCTCGCCACGAGTCTCATTCAGTGACTGCACCCGCGCGATGCGGCCTCTCAAATGCGCAGCGTAGTTCGCGAGCTGGCGACGATTTTGACTGCGCCAACCATGCTGTGCGCAGTTGTTCAGTTCGGCTTTGAGATTTTCGTAATCGCGTCGATTTAGATTGAGTTTTTGATTGACGGTGATGCCGAGCACGCGTTGCTCGCCGACGGAGGACAGCCGCTTTGTCTTGCGGAACTGCACCGTGAATCCTTCTTCCATGGCAATCGCGGCCGCCGAGGTTGCGAAGCGTGAGGCGCGGCGGGCAAAGCTCTCATCGCCACTGAAGATCAGATCATCCGCATAGCGTGTGTAGCTGGCTCCCAACTGCTTGGCTAGCCCGTTTAATCGGCGGTCGAGTCTGAAAGCGATGGCATTCGCGATCGCCGGCGATGTGGGAGCACCTTGCGGAAGCCGCGAGCGCGATAGCACTCGGCGTTCTTCGCTCAGCTCGTCCAGGTTGGCTGGAGCCGTACACAGCCAAGCCAGATGCTGTGCTATTGTCGCTGAATATTCGGCAGTGCGAAAAAGAGCCTGTACCCGTCGTGTTGGGATCGAACCAAAAAAGTTGCACAGGTCCATCCTCAATACTAGTCGTTGGCCCACGTGTGGGCGTACACAAGTAATTGCGGAGAGGCCGCTGCGATATGCGTGGGCGGCGGGATGCAGTGGAATTCCGGGCAGTACCAATTCCAGTATGCGTCGTTGGACACCCTTGAGCGTCGGCAGCGGCTCTTCCAGCCAGCGCACACCACCACGACGTTTTGGCAACGGGTGCTGTCGATAGTGCAGGGTCGGCAGGTCGCGACGACGATGCGGCAAAACCAACCAATCCAAAGTGGAAAACGACTTGATTCCGAGCAGACGGCAAAGCTCTTCTTGGCTATCGATCTGGGGAACTTGCCACGTCCAGCCCGCCCCGTGAGTGGCTGCTTTGGCCAACCGGTCACAGACATCGCTGGGGAGCAGTCTCTCGTTCTGGCCACGAAAGAACTGCTTAATAGTCGGCTGCATATTGAGCCCAGCCGAAAGCTCATGGCGGCGGGCATAGCCACCCTTCGGCCGATAACATGCACATAGTGCCTGGGACAAGTCAGCTACCCAAGCTCCGCGTAGCCCCGTGGCATTTTCAATTCGCTGCTGAATCGCTGATTCGTCGCTCAACCAACAGCGACTGAGGCACTCCGCCAACAAACAGCAAAATTCCATCCGTGCAAGTGAGCGGTTGGACGGAGCATGTGGATTAGCAATTGCTTCGCTCCTACGTGACGCAAATCGAGAAAGAAGGAAAAGGCTTGTTGGCAACTGGCTACCAACCGGTCCGAGTGTCGGCGCGAGCCATTCTGCGCCGGTAGGCGCAGGGCGGCTCGCGCAAATCAATGCCTAGCTTACAAACGTACGCGAGGTAACCTCGCGCAGGCGTCTTCATCCGCGTTGTCAGGGACAAAGTCCCTGATTACTACGAGCTTCCAACGCCCAACTTGGTCCACCAGTTATCAACAAGCTGTCTTGATCATCCCGATTTCCGCCGCGAAAGTCAATCAGGTGAAGAATTTGCTAGGCAGCGTAGTCACAGGTGACTCACAGAGTCACCATCGACGATTACAATAATACCAGCACCATGGGCCACCAAAACAAGCACATTCGAGAAGCATTGGAATACGCCGAGGGGCATGGCTGGCGGTTCGTAAAAGCGGGCCCACGTGCTCATGTCTATGGATCGATCTATTGCCCGCATGGTTACGGCGGTTGCGTGCTGCGCGTTTTCAGCACGCCAAGAAATCCACAGACACATGCTAAGTGGCTCAAAAATCAGATCGACAAGTGCCCTCACAAATAAAGAGGTCTCAGTATGCAAACCTTTAGCTTTTCCTGCACTATCAAAGATCAGACCGTTTGTAGCGAGGAGATGGCGGAAGCTATCTGCGAAGCCGGTGGCGACGATTCGGGTATCGGCTCGTCTGAAGGGATTGTCACCATCCATTTTGAGCGTGAAGCAGAATCACTCGACGCTGCAATCCGTTCCGCTGTCGCTACAGTGTATCGCGCGGGCTATCAAATCTCTCGCATCGAAATGGATGAAGCGCAAATGGAATCATTGCTAGCTGACTAATCGTCGCCCCAAGTACAGTTGTCGCGAACAATGGCACCTGCGGCTCAGAGGATTTTTAAGTTATGAGTACTGCACCAAATTTAAGATCGCTATCCGTCGAAGACTATTTGACTGGCGAAGCACAATCGCAGGTCAAGTACGAGTATGTTGCTGGACGTATTTATGCGATGGCAGGTGGTACGAATGTTCATAACCGCATCGCATCACGTGTCTTGGGATCGCTGTACCAGCAACTCGCCGACTCGCCGTGTGAACCACTCAACTCCGACACCAAGGTACGTGTGCAGCGACAAGGAAAGATCTGTTTTTACTACCCCGACGTGTCGGTCGTATGCGAGTCGAACCCGGACGAGGATACCTACCAGGACCAACCCGTAGTGATCGTCGAAGTGCTTTCAGAAGGCACGCGGAGAGCCGATGAGGGCGAAAAGTGTGAGAACTATCTAAGCATCCCTTCACTGCATGTCTATGTGCTGCTAGAGCAAGATCGTTGTGCAGCGAAAACGTACGTTCGCGACCCAGGTGGAGAGTTCCACGAAAATCTCTATACGGAGCCAGATGCAATTATCAAGCTGGACTCGATAAAGGCCGAGCTGCGATTCAGCCAAGTCTATGCGGGAATCAAATGTCCTTAAACGCCGCTCACCACTCCTGTGGTATCAAGGCCTGAGCATCAACTAACCACAGTAGAATATTATCAGTGGCCAACCACTGTGGCTCGACGCTCCGCGTCGGTATTGCACGTCCGAGATGTCGCCTTTCGCTCCGCGAGAAGCAGCGCATCATCCACACCACAGGCGACACTGACAACATTTACTCACAATTTTAATTTGAAATAAACGATGCAACGATTTGCTCTAGTCCTGGTTGTGACTGCCATGCTTCTCTCCCTGACCGCCAGCGGCTTTGCCGAAGTCCCTCATGGTATCCCGCTCAAGCCTGATCCACCCATCTCCGTCGATGGCGATTTGGGCGACTGGGCGAACGTGCCAAACTCGCTTGAAATCAACCGGGCAGCTCAGGTGGTTTTGGGTGCGGATGATTGGTCGGGCCCGCAGGATATGAGCGGCGTCGTGCAGTTGGCGTGGCGGCAGGAACATCTGTTTGTTGCGGCTAGGGTGACTGATGACATTCATCAACCGGAGCAACCCACTACAGGTATCCCAAGGGGTGACCACCTGCAGATTGCGATCGACGTGCAACCCGCCACCGAGATCGACCGTGGCGAGTTCGGTGAGGGCCAGTTTCAATTGGCCTTGAGTCCAGGTCACTTTGGGGGCTCGGCGGATTCTCTCACCGATACCTTCCCGAAAGCCTTTTGTTTAAACCCCGAAGGACACGATGTGAGCGGTGTCCAAGTGGCCGCCGTGCGTACCGAGCACGGCTGGACGCTGGAAGCGGCGATTCCGTGGAAAACGCTGGGGGTCACGCCCACGCAGAATTTCCCGCTCAACGTCGAGGTCGCTCTGAGTGATGCGGACGGTAGTGATGCGCGGCAAGAGACCTTGCTGACATCAGGCACACAGGCGTGGGAACTCAAGCGGGCTCGATTGCGCCCCATGGTTCTAACCGGTAGCAATGGTGTTCCGAGTGCGACATCGGTGCCGCTGTTGGATGCGTTGGAAATAGCGCAGGGACAGACGTCGACGCTCCATTTCGATGCGCCTCCTGTGCCTGCGGGATGGCAGGCTGTGCTGCGCTTCTGGGCGAGAATGGATACCAAGACCGTAGCTGGGTACACGCAGTGCCTTCGCCTGGTGTTCAACGATCAGGCCCTGTCAGGCCAACGCTTGCTCAACAAAGAACTTCGCGTAAAGGCTCGTGCAGGGCAAGTCAGTTCCATGTATGCCGGGGAGCGATTGACAGTCTTTTATGCCCCCGACTTCGATTCGCCGACCGAGAATCCAGACTATGGTCTGACCGGAGGCGTTATCCCCTGTTTATTCGAGATCGATGTGACCGACCGGATTAAGGCTGGGGCAAACGAACTGGTCCTGCGAAACGACGCCGTTGCAAGCGTTCAGAACATGCTGCACGTTGGACAGGGGACACTGGTGTATCAAGTGCCATCGCTGGAAGAGACAGAGAAAGCCGGGCCGCCGACCGGAGCGATACCGACCATCGCGCCGCGCAGGAATCTCCGCACAAACTTTACGGCGGAAATCTTGCCCGATGCCAAAATTCTCCTGAAGTTCGCTGCGGCCCAAGTGGTTGTGGAAAGTCAATTTTCCACCCCCAAGCCAGAGTGGGTTCGAGGAAGTAACGACTACTTTTCCCACCAGCGCAAAATCGAACAACGCGACGAGGGAGTGGTGGTCTATGATACCTTTACGAACAAGACCTCCGAAAAATTGGGGATCATGCACCGTCACCAGGCTAACCTGGGCGACGCGTTACAAAAACTGTGGCTTGCCGGCCTGGAAAAACCGAGTCGTACGGGTGAGTCGCGCCAGCCGGCGAACTGTACTACCTTCGGCGCGGCAGATACCTGGGGCGTGGGCTTTATCGCCTCGGACGATGTGTTCCGGGTGCACTGTACGAACTATGCTGCCGACGGCGGCTTCGGTTTGGCCGACAACAATCTCGTCTTGCCTCCCGGTGCCACATACACGGCTCAGTGGATACTAGTCCCAGTGGAAGCGCCCGACTACTACCGATTCATCAACACGGCCCGACGATTCATGGGGGCCAACTTCTTGATCGATGGTGGTTTTGCTTTTCTTCGCGCCGATCGACTGACGGAGGTGTGGAGCGATGAACAGATGCAGAAATTTCTCGAATACAAAAACCCGAAATATGCCTGCGCATCGATCGGCTCAGACTACAAGGGACGCTACAGCCACGGCACGGCCTTCCAGCAGGTCGACCAAACACGATATCCTCGCGCCTTCGAACGCTGGCGCAGACTTTATCCCGAGGTGAGCTGCCTGGTCTACTTCCACTGCTTCCTCGACGTGACCGACGAGGCGGAGACGCAGTTCCATGACGCCCGTACTTTGCGAGCCGATGGCAGCCAGGCAAACTACGGCGAAGAACATCAACGTATCTTTCTACCTATGACTGGGAATTCCTATGGTGCAGCCATTAGGAAGAACGTCGATACCATCCTCGATAAACTCGGTGCCGATGGAGTGTACTGGGACGAGCACGAGTATAGCAACGAGCAATATCACTATGGAGAGCCCTGGGATCAAGTCTCGGGTGACATCGATCCGAAAAGCATGCAGGTTCGAGGGTTGAAGTCATCAGTCACACTGTTGACCGAAGACTGGCGAGTCGATCTGGCGAAGTATATCCAGTCTCGTGGACCCTTGATTGGAAACGGCGCACCCTATACGCATGCGATGGCGGCACTCGATTTCCCGTGCTTCGTCGAGACCGGCGCCATCACGAATTGCACCCTCAGCCATCTCTACTCCCCAATCGCCCTGGGGGATCACCACACCGAACAAAGCCAACAAGACGCATACGAGACTATGCTCGCCGCGCTGGATTACGGTTGCGTTTACCACTGGTACAACGATATGACCGTCACGCCAACGCACAAGACCCTCACTTCGCAGATGTTTCCCATCACGCCACTGGAGATTCATGCGGGTTATATCATCGGTGAAGAGCGGATCGTAACCAAGCTCAGCGGAACGTATGGCTGGGGTGACGACTCTCGGCACGAGCTTCACGTTTACAACGCGGCAGGCGAAGAGGTAGCCGGCTTCGACGCCCCCTTCACCGAGAAAGATGGAATGACCTGGACCGAATTGCGTCTGGCGGAAGGCTGGTCAGCGGTCATTGTGCGAAAGTAAGATCGGTAAGTTCAACGCTCCCTTGAGATCGCGCTGCACGTAATCTTCCACTTGGTTAAACCGCGTGCCCAGCGGGCCGCGCGGGGTGGTAA